>CAMOYN010000114.1 GCA_946630035.1 uncultured Lachnospiraceae bacterium | reverse complement strand
CGTGGGATACAAACCCGCGTCAGAGATTAAAGCCTCCGGCGGATCGCAGCCGCGTAATGAGGAAGGTGCTTCGCACCTTGCGCGGCGCGGCAAGAACGCCAGGATGTAAACACACAATGCGGGGGCGCGGGTGACAGACGGAAGGATGGATCAGAGGATGGATCAGAGGATGGAGCAGAGGATGGGAATCAATCGTGAGACAGGAAAGATCGGAGACGCGGGGCTTCTGACAGAACTGGTCGGAAACCGTGACAAAGGGGCTTACCCCCTGCACATGCCGGGACACAAACGCAACACAGAAAAATATCAGATGGACAATCCTTACGGCCTCGACATCACAGAGATCGACGGCTTCGACGATCTCCACGAACCGGAAGGGATACTGGAAGAAGGCATGCAGAGAGCCGCCAGAGTCTGCGGCGCCGATGAAAGCTGGTATCTGGTAAACGGGAGCACCGCAGGCATACTGGCCGGCATCGCCGCCTGCACCCGGCGGGGCGACCGGATCCTGATGGCCCGCGGCTGTCACAAATCGGTGTACAACGCCGCCCTGCTCGGCGGCTTAAAGCCCGTGTATCTGTATCCACCGACATCCGGAACTTTCCACCTCTCCGGGAGCATCCGCCCCGAAGACGTGGAAACCACACTCACCGCAGATGCGCCAGATGAGTCAGAAGGGACGGTTCTTTTTGACTCATTGCCCGCAATGAGTCAAAAAGAACCGTCCCTTCTGACTCATCCGCGGGGTAGGATTGCTCTCGTTGTGGTAACCTCCCCCACCTATGAGGGGGTGATCTCGGATATCCGGGGAATCGCGGAGGTCTGCCATGCCCACGGAGTGCCGCTGATGGTGGATGAAGCCCACGGAGCCCATCTGGTGCTGCCGGGATTCCCGGAAAGTGCCATAGCCTGCGGGGCGGATCTGGTGATCCAGAGCCTCCACAAAACACTGCCGGCGTTTACTCAGACAGGGCTGCTGCACCGATGCGGAAACTGGGTATCCGGCACGCGGGTGAAGCAGTTCCTGGATATCTACCAGAGCAGCAGCCCCTCCTACCTGCTGATGGCGGGAATCGACCAGTGTGTGCGATGGATGGAAAATGAAATACGGAGGGGAGGCAGCCAGGAAAACGGAACCGCGGCAAAAAACAATCCTGAGAGCAGCGAAGCCGGAGAAAACCGCAGAGGAAAGGCCGGGGACTGCAGTAAGACCAGAGAGGGATGTATGGAAAATACAGAGGCCGGAGGTCTCTGTTACAGGCCGGTGGATACGGCAGCCTGGCTGGACATGCTCCGGGATTTTTACGAAGTGACATCCCACTGCCGGATGCTTCGGATCCTGGACCGGGAACCGGAGTTTTATGACCGGGATCCCTCGAAACTTGTGATTTCCACTGGGGGAAGCGGACACACCGGGCCGGAACTTATGGATCTTCTCCGGCAGGAGTATGGATTTGAACTGGAAATGGCTTCGGCGGATTATGTGATTGCCATGACCGGCGCCGGGGACCAGCCGGAAGCGATTCAGAGGTTTGGTCAGGCGATCTGTGAGATAGACCAAAGGTGGAACCGGGAAAGAGTGGAAGGCGAAAAACCGGATACAGCAGACAGCAGCTGGGAGAGGGTGGAAGGCGAAAAGCCGGATACAGCAGACAGCAGCCGGGAGAGGGAGGAAGGCGAAAAACCGGATACAGCAGACAGCAGTCGGGAGAGGGAGGAGTTACAAACCAGCCCTAAAAATCCGCAGGAAGGAAATGGTATGGATATCGGCTGGGAGCGCTGGCGGGCGGAACCGGTGCTGGATCTGGCGGAAGCAGACCGGCTGAAATATGATGCGGAAAGAAAATGTTCCATGAACCGGGCTTATCTGGGTACGGAGGCACAGGGATGCATTTCTCTCAAAGCACTGGACACGGATGCCCTGGGCTGCATCTCCCTCGATTTTGTCTATGCCTATCCTCCGGGAATTCCGCTTCTGGCTCCCGGGGAACGGGTGACAAAAGAAGTTGTGCATATAGCGGACAGACTGCGGGCCGCCGGTGTGCGGCTGCGCGGAACAGTGACAGAAAATGAAATCCGGGTTCTGGATCCGAAGGACGGAGAAAATCTTAACGACATCTGTTAAAAGAGAACTGGCCGGAGGAAGCAGTGCTTCCTCCGGCCGGTTCTCTTATTTCTTCCATTAATAATTATAGATTATAATGATTATAGACCATTATAATTATAGATCATTATAATGATAGATTAGAAATCTACTTCGGTGTCATAGTAGCAGCACTTCAGCAGTTTTTCCATCTCTTCCTGAGAAGGCTGACGAGGGTTGGAGCCGGTGCAGGCGTCTGCGATGGCATTCTTGGCGATCTCAGGCAGTCTCTCCAGGAATACTTCTTCCGGAACAAAGCCCTTCTCGGTGGGATAGCTGTCAGCGCCATAATGAGTGATGCAGTGAGGGATGTTCAGCTGATCGTTCATGTCACGCAGGAACTTGATCAGGTTGGCAACCTTCTCATCGTCATCCTTGCCGCCCAGACCCATGTAATCTACGATCACACCGTAACGTTTCTTAGCGGTCTCGTCCTTGGCGTTGAAGGCGATAACCTTCGGCAGGTACATAGCGTTAGCAGCACCATGGATGATGTGAGCGCCGTAGTCAGCGAAGATAGCACCGGTCTTGTGAGCCATGGAATGAACGATACCCAGCAGAGCATTGGAGAATGCCATACCGGCCAGGCACTGAGCGTCATGCATATGATGACGGGCTTCCATATCGCCATTGTAAGAAGGAACCAGATCCTTCATGATCATCTCGATGGCGTGGATGGCCAGCGGATCGGTGTAGTCGCTGTTAGCGGTGGAAACATAAGCTTCGATCGCGTGGGTCATAGCATCCATACCGGTGTGAGCTACCAGCTTCTTGGGCATGGTCTCAGCCAGTTCCGGATCTACGATAGCGATATCGGGAGTGATCTCGAAATCAGCGATCGGGTATTTGATACCTTTTTCATAATCGGTGATGATGGAGAAAGCAGTAACTTCGGTAGCGGTGCCGCTGGTGGAAGAAACGGCAACGAAATGAGCTTTCTTACGAAGCTCCGGGATACCGAATACTTTGCACATATCTTCAAAAGTGCACTCCGGATACTCATATTTGATCCACATAGCCTTGGCAGCATCTATGGGAGAACCACCGCCGATGGCAACGATCCAGTCCGGACCGAATTCCTGCATAATGGCAGCACCCTTCATAACCGTCTCAACGGAGGGATCGGATTCGATTCCTTCGATCAGTTTCACTTCCATACCGGCTTCTTCCAGATATTTCTGAGCACGATCCAGGAAGCCGAAACGCTTCATGGAACCACCGCCGACACAGATAACCGCCTTTTTACCTTTCAGATTTTTCAGATTTTCCAGAGCACCCTTGCCGAAATAAAGGTCACGGGGCAATGTAAAACGAGCCATGATGTTACCTCCTTAAAAAATTAAAATTAACAGTTGCAATAAAACTGTAAAAAGCAAAACAACCGAACGGAAGGGCAGATCACCGAACCGCAAATTGCAGAACCGTAAACCACGGAAGGGCAGATCACCGAACCGCACAAAAAACAGGACATACCGGATTCCCTCCGGATATGTCCTGACACAATAAACGAAACAACAGCAGTCAAACTGCCCCTGAAAGGATGGTGTGGAACATATCTTTCCTGAAACCGAGGAAACCAATATGCATGTTCTGCAGGCCGGTCTTCTGACTTGGCATCTTCGTCGTATACGATCTTCTCAGCTTTACGTGAAAAAGTATCTCAGGTCACAGACAATCCCTGTGATCCTTTTCCTTCCCGGCCAATGATCTCGTGGATACGGCTTCAGGTGTAGATGGAAACCATTCTTTGAATGTATACGACTCCGCTTCACAGCAGCGGTCCTGTCGGAGATTCTCACTCCGTTCCCTGTTACCTGCAAAACCCTGAATTTTTAAGTTTGATAATATTATAACATACTCTTGCCGCAAGTGCAAGATAATCAGCTGTTTTTATAGTATTCTTTAGCAGATTGCCGGATGGCTATTTCTTGACGTAGTCTTCGACCCACCGGCGGGCGTATTCGATGAATGTGCGGGCGGCACGGGAACAGGAATCCAGATCCCTGGCCGCCAGGGCAATGGTGCGCCGCACCGGTACATCGAACTCCATGCTCCGCAGAGGAAAGGGGAGATTCTCCAGGAGAATCTTGGGATTGATGCAGTACCCGAGATTCCGGCTGGCCATGGCCAGGGCGCTGTAATCATTTTCCGAGGTGAAACTGATCTGCGGCTGAACGCCGTGCCGGTGAAATACAGATTCCGCTTCGGTATCTCCTTTGATCTGTATGTAGGGATGTTTGTCCAGTTCGGATACAGGAAAACAGTCCCGCTCCGCCAGAGGATGCTGCAGGGAAACGGAAGCCATCATTGGCTCTTCCATCAGCGGGATGGTGTCCAGCGAACGGCGGGTCGGCAGAACAAGGAAGCCGCAGTCCGCCTCCCGGCTGTAGATCAGCCGCTCCCCGGAATCCGCATCGTCGCAGGAAATCATATCAATCTTGATATTCGGATAATCCTGATGAAACCGCTCAATGATGCCGGGAAGCCAGTGAATGGAAATACTGTAAAATACAGCGACCCGGATCTCGCCGGCTTTCATGTCTTTCAGATCATTGACCCGCTCGCGGATCAGGCGCTCACTGGTGGCCAGCTGCCGGATCCAGGGAAGCAGGCTGCGCCCCTCCGCCGTCAGCTCCACACCCCCGTATTCCCGGACGAAGAGGGGCAGCCCCAGCTCCTCCTCCATACTGGAAATGATATAACTGATACCAGCCTGGGTATAGCCCAGCGCATCCGCCGCCTTGCGGAAATTTCTCAGCTCCGCCACGGTAAGAAATACATTCGTATTGATTTTTTCCATGAAGGCCTCCCTCAAATATCTGGTTTCCGGTGTTTTCACGCAGCGTATATCTTTGTACCATTATTCTACCAGAAAGCGGACAGAAAGAAAGGAATATTTAAAGAAATACTTTAAATATTTTAAAATAATACCAGTTTTACTTATGCCGGATTATTTACTATACTGACCATGTCAGAGAATCAAGAACGCCTCGGCGTTCTTGATTCTCTGACGCGGGTTTGTATCCTACGTCTGAGACGAGTTTCCATTTGCGCATTCCTCTCACGACTAAAGTCACGAGAATCCTGCGTCAGAGATTGAAAATCAGGAAGGAGGATCTGGTATGTGGAATCTGATTGTGGGAAATGGTATTTCTGTCGTCTCGAAACTGTGTCTGGCGGCAAGTATGCGCTCGGAGAGTGTGGAAAAAACGTATCGCTTTCAGATGCTCGAAACTGCGCTCTGCATCGCAGCATCCCTGTGTTTCGGATCCTGGTCCGGGATATCCACCCTGATCATTTCCTTTTACCGGAATCTGAAAGTATGCCGGGGGGATTTTAACAAAAGGGATCTGTGGGTGACCTCCCTGCTGACGGTGGTCGTGGGTCTGCTGGTAAATAACCGGGGGCTGATGGGGCTGATGCCCATCGTGGCAGCCATCCAGCTGAGCTGGGTATATTATTCCCTGAAAACCGTAGAGAGCATTCGCCTGGGACTGCTGGTGAATACACTGATCTGGATGTGCTACTCCTTTATGCTCTGCGACTTCGCCTCCGGGATCGGGGAAGGCGCCGCCGCCCTCTCATGCCTTAACTGGATTTTCCGAAACAGAAGGCGCCATGCGGCACCCCTCACACGGCACGCAAGAATCGCGAGCGATTCTTGAATTTCCCTTTCGGTTCACAATGAAATGTGATACACTGTAAGGAAAGTGCCTTTGGCATTCCGCACATGGCGCGCAAGAATCGCGAGCGATTCTTAAATCTCGGATTTTAGGAGAGGTTGTATGGAAAAAATGATACGGAAAATCGTGATTACGGGTGGCCCTTGCGCCGGAAAGACGACGGCGATGAGCTGGATCCGGAATGCATTTTCCCAGAGAGGATACTGTGTTCTTTTTGTCCCGGAAACGGCGACGGAGCTGATCACCGGCGGGGTGGCGCCCTGGACCTGCGGTTCCAACGTGGAGTATCAGAAATGCCAGGTGGAACTGCAGCTCACAAAGGAGCGGCTGTTTCGCCAGGGGGCGGAGAGCATGAAAGCCGATAAGATTCTGATTGTCTGCGACCGCGGCGTCATGGACAATAAGGCTTACATGAATGAAGAGGAGTTCGGTGAGGTGCTGAAGGCCCTGCATGGGGACGAAACCAGCTGGCGGGATAATTATGACGCCATTTTCCATCTGGTGACGGCTGCCAACGGGGCGGAGAAATTTTACACCACGGCGAATAATGCGGCCCGGTATGAATCGGTGGCGGAGGCGGTGGATCTGGACAACCGGCTGATCGCCAGCTGGACCGGGCACAAGTACCTCCGGGTGATCGACAATTCCACCGATTTTGAAGGGAAGATGAGGAAACTGGAATCAGAGATTGCGGCCTTCCTCGGCGAGGAACATCCCTACGAGATGGAACGGAAATTCCTGATCGAATATCCCGACATCCAGTGGCTGGAGAACCATCCCCTCTGCCACCGGATTGATATCAGCCAGACCTACCTCAACTCCGACGACGGGGAAGAGATCCGGGTACGGCGCCGCGGCGAAAACGGAAACTACATTTATTACGAGACCCACAAACGGTCCCTGGACGGGATGAAACGCATCAGCACCGAGACCCGGCTGAGCAAATCCGAATATCGCCGCCGCCTGAAAAACGCAGACCCGGAACGTCGGACCATCCATAAACAGAGATACTGCCTCACCTACGAGAACCAGTACTTTGAGATCGATGTCTATCCATTCTGGCACAAACAGGCGATCCTTGAGATCGAGCTGCGCGACGAAAACGCTTCGATCACCTTCCCGGAAGAGATCCATGTGATCCGGGAAGTCACCGGCGACCCCGAATTCAAGAACGCCGCATTAGCCAGACTACGTTAAAAACTAATGAGTCAGAAGGGACGGTTCTTTTTGACTCGTTGTATGCAATGAGTCAAAAAGAACCGTCCCTTCTGACTCATGGGCTCATGGGAGGAGAATATATGAACATCAATTATCATCTGACAGAGGAAGAAGCCCGGGACGGGCTGAACGGACTGCTGCCGAAGTTTGACCGGCAGGCGCTGATACTGGGAGGGCTTTTTATCTTTATCGCCCTGGGCCTGTTTGCCAATATTCTGATGAATGGCTATCGGCCCTCCTACGGCGCCTTTGCGGTGGTCTGTATCGGGATGGGCATCTGGTTCCTCGCGAATCGCCCGATCAAAGTGCGTATGGTAGCCCGGCGGTCCACCCCGAAGGACAACGCCTACATGCTCACCCTCAGTTCCGAGGGCTGGATCCGCCCGGGGAAAGGCGACAAGATCCATTTCACCAAGGAAGCCCACGCCGTAGAGACACCCCTGACCGTGTCACTGGATCCGGACGGAGGTCACATCTTCGTGATCCCCAAATCCAGCATGAACGAGCAGCGGGTGAAGGAATTGTGCGAGCTGCTGGAAGCCGGAAAATGCCCGGTCCGCCATATGTAGGAGACAGGGAACGCTAGGAGACAGGGGACGTACCTTTGTCTCCTTTTTTCTTAGAAGGAGATTGGACTCCCACCGAGATAAACGCTCCGCGAGGGCGCTGTTCTTCCAGTGGCTATGTCGGTATAACCTGAATTTACTGTCCGTGTCCGTGGTCGAGTTTCCGGTAGGAGGCGGGGGTCATGTGATATTCCTCGCGGAAGACACGGTTGAAGGTCCGCTGGCTGCCGAAGCCGGACTCGAGGCAGATGTCGGTGATGGGTTTGTCCGTTCCTTCCAGCAGGTAACGGCTGTACTCCAGCCGGGTCAGGTTCAGATATCGGTTGAAATTCATGTGAAAAGCCCGGGAGAAGATCCGGGAGAGGGCGAAAGGATTCACATAGAGATCCCGCGCCATGGTGGTCAGGGTGACCTCCTCGGCGAAATGAGCGGCGATGTAGGTGACGACCTGATCTACCAGCT
>CAMOYN010000113.1 GCA_946630035.1 uncultured Lachnospiraceae bacterium | reverse complement strand
GCTGATGCGGACTCAGCCGGAGATCCGGGACGCGGAAGACGCCGTGGAGCTGGAAAAGGTGACCGGCGAGATCCGCTATGACCATGTGAATTTCTCCTACGATGACGGCACGGAGGTGCTCCATGACATCAACGTGGTGATCCACCCCGGGGAGACCTTCGCCCTGGTGGGATCCTCCGGCGGAGGAAAGACCACCATGTGCCATCTGTTGCCGAGGTTCTACGATGTGACCGGCGGCTCGGTGACCATTGACGGCCATGATGTGCGGAGCCTGAAGCAGGAGAGCCTGAGGAAAAATATCGGTATCATCCAGCAGGATGTGTTTATGTTTGCCGGGACCGTCCTGGACAACATCCGCTACGGACGACCGGATGCCACCATAGAGGAGATCGTGGAAGCGGCCAGACGGGCAGAGATCCACGAAGAGATCATGAAGATGCCCGAGGGCTACCAGACCTACATCGGAGAGCGGGGCGTGGTACTCTCTGGCGGACAGAAACAGCGGATCTCCATCGCCCGGGTATTCCTGAAGAACCCGCCGGTCCTGATCCTGGACGAGGCGACCTCCGCCCTGGACTCCGTGACCGAACAGAAGATCCAGGCCAGCCTGGACCGCCTGAGTCAGGGAAAAACCTGTATCGTGATCGCCCACCGTCTGTCCACCATCCGGAACGCGGACTGCATCGCCGTGGTGGAAGCCCAGCATATCGTAGAGATGGGCTCCCGGGAAGAACTGCTGGCGAAAAACGGGATCTACGCGGAACTCGAAGCCGCCCAGACCATGGCGGCCGGGTAACAGACCAGGGTGGCACAGGGGACGGTCCCTTATGCCGGATTGCTACAGACTTAGGAAAGCGGCACAAGGAACCGTCCCCTGTTCCGCCGGAAGGAGGCCGAGATGGCAGATACACAATTTATAACCCATCCGATTCCGGCACTCTGGGATGAGGAATCCCGGATCCTGATCCTGGGGAGTTTCCCCTCGGTGAAGTCCCGGAAAAGCTGCTTTTTCTACGGCCACCCCCAGAACCGGTTCTGGAAAGTCATGGCAGCCGTGTTTCGGGAGCCGACCCCGGAGAACATCGAAGAGAAAAAGGCCTTTCTCCACAGAAATCACATCGCCCTCTGGGACGTGATCGCATCCTGCCGGATCACCGGCTCCTCCGACAGCAGCATCCGGGACGTCACAGCCAACGACCTCACCCCCATCCTCACCGGAGCACCGATCCGGCAGATCTTCGTCAACGGCCGCACCGCCGAGAAGATGTATAAAAAATATACCGAGCCCCTCACAGGCCGCACCGCCATCCCCCTCCCCTCCACCAGCCCCGCCAACGCAGCCTGGACCCTCCCCCGCCTCACCGACACCTGGGGGAGGAATATCAAGGCTTGAAATTGCTTGCAAAGGACGAAATAATGTGATAAAATTCCTGAAAAGCGAATATGTTTGGATGATGATTACCCTAGACACTGTATGGGCGCGGCATCCCGCCGGAGGCTCATACCGGGGCCGAAGAAGCAAAACGGAAGGCACATCTCCTTTCGCGGAAACTGCCAGGCAAAAGGAAGGTAATCGGACAGATCTTTGGAGAGAGCAGAACCTGTGTTTCTGCCGCCTACGAGGCTAGAACCCACTGGCAAAAGGACAGAGAGCGGAGATGATGGCACCTCAGGGTGCGCTCATTTTGCCATGTCCCTTCGTCCGGACATCCATCATAAGACCCCATATTCGGTAAGATGTAATACACCGGTAGGAGGTCTTTTTATGTTGAATGCAAGTAGAAATAGTGGTTTGCGCATGCTTCTCGTAGGAGCCGGCGCGGTGGGAGAGAGCATTGTGAAAATCCTTCAGTGGAGGGATCGCAGTACCCATTTCCTGGAGAAGGTGGTGATCACCGACTACGAGGAGGCCAGAGCCGCCGAAGTAAAGGAAATGATGGGCGGGGATCCCCGGTTTACGGCCCGGAGGCTGGATGCCACGGACCGGGAGGCCATCGCGCAGATGATCCGGGAGGAAGATCTGAATTTTGTCATGGATGCGGCACCGCCCTTTGCCAGCAATCCTATTTTTGATGCCGCTTATGCGGCCGGCGCGGATTATGCCAATATGGGAACCTGGTCGGTGCCGATGGAGGATCCGGCCTACGGGCTGGGCATTGAGAACAGCTACGTGGAGCCCATGACGAAGTATAACTTTGACCGGCACGAGGACTGGAAGAAGCGGGGACAGATGGCAGTCATCTGCCTGGGCATCGATCCCGGTGTGGTCAATGTATTCGCCAAGTATGCGGCGATCCATCTGTTCGACCGGCTGCGGGAAGTTCATGTCAAAGACGGCGGAAACATTTCCGGCACCGGAGATGACCCGGACCAGATCCTTTTCGGGTTTAATGTATGGACGGTGATGGATGAGGTGATGAACCCCAATGTGGAGTACGACGCCTCCCGCGGAGGTCTGATCGTGGAACCTGCCTTTGCCGGCCGGGAAGTATTTCGCATGCCTGAGGGGATCGGCAACAATGTGATGGTGAAGGTAGAGCATGAGGAAACTGTCACCATGCCCCGTTTCCTGTCGCAGTATGGCCTGGAGAAGGCTTCCTTTAAGATCAGCCTGGATCCGAATGTGATCAATGCGCTGAAGGTGCTGGATCATCTGGGACTGCGCAGCCTGAAACCGGTGGAGGTGGATGGTGTAAAGGTGATCCCCAGAGACGTGGTGGCAGCCTGTGCACCACAGCCGAAGGATATCGGGGACGAACTGACCGGAGAGATGGTAGTGGGTGTACTCTGCATCGGTGAGAAAGACGGGCAGGAACGAAAGGTATTTATCTACCAGCCCTTTGATCAGAAAAAATCCATGGACCAGTGGAATTCCCAGGCGGTTACCATGCAGACCGGGTGGGGCGCTGCTCTTGCCATCGAACTGATTGCCCGGGGAATCTGGAGAGAACCCGGTGTCTACTCCCCGGAATATTTTGATCCGGATCCCTATATGGCGCTGATGCGTGAGACCGGATACCGCTACGAGATCGAAGACCGAAGCGACAGAACCAGGCAGAAAAAAGTAGTGTAAGCAGTGTAAATAAAACATATAAAAAGGAATGGAAGAGAAGGATGAATAAGGATAAAAACAGCGAAGTCGAAGCCGTAGAGCTTCCGGAGAAACCTGTATTTGTAATCGGTCATCAGAACCCGGATACCGATTCGATCTGCTCCGCCATCGCCTATGCCGCCCTGAAAAGACAGATCACGGGGAAACGCTATATCGCAAAGCGGGCCGGCCAGATGAATCTGGAGACGAAATACGTACTGAAGAAGTTCGGCGTGGAAGCGCCTTTCTATATCAGTGATGTGCGCCGCCAGGTAAAGGACATGGAAATCAATTCTCTGAAGCCCATCCGGGGCTGCCTGTCTCTGAAAAAGGCATGGGAGAGAATGGAGGCTTCCAATGTGGTGACTCTGCCGGTATGCACCACGGAAGGTGTGCTGGAAGGAATCATCACTGAGGGCGATATCGCAGAATCCTACATGGGCATGTATACCGCGGACATCCTCTCCCAGGCGAAGACCTCCTATAAGAATATTGTAGAGACTCTGAACGGAGAACTGGTGGTGGGAGAGATGGAGGATATCCTGGATCACGGAAAGATCCTGATCGCCGCGGCCAATCCCGACACCCTGGAACAGTATATCGAAGAAGGCGACGTGGTTATCACCGGCAACCGGTATGAGACCCAGCTGTGCGCCATCGAGATGAACGCCGGCTGTATCATTGTCAGTGCCGGTGCCCAGGTGACCCGCACCATCGTAAAGATGGCGACGGAAAACCACTGCCATGTTATCAAGACGCCTCTGGACACCTTTACGGTGGCGAGGCTGATCAATCAGAGCATTCCGATTGAATTCTTCATGAAGCAGGAAGATCTGATTACCTTTGGAAAGAATGACTTCATCGATGATGTAAAAGAAACGATGCAGAGATACCGCCACCGGGATTTCCCCGTAGTGGACAAGGACAACAATTTCCTGGGAATGATCTCCCGCCGGAAATTGCTGGGTGCCCGGAAGAAAAGAATGATTCTGGTGGACCACAATGAGATGTCCCAGGCCGTGGACGGACTGATGGATGCGGAGATCCTGGAGGTGATCGATCATCACCGGATCGGCAGCCTGGAGACCAACGGGCCGGTCTATTTCCGCAATCAGCCCCTGGGCTGCACGGCGACGATCATCACCCAGATGTACCGGGAGAATAACGTAGAGATTCCTCCCGCCATCGCAGGTCTGCTCTGCTCGGCGATTATCTCGGATACTCTGATGTATCGTTCTCCTACCTGTACGCCCCTGGACCAGCAGATCTGTGAAGAACTGGCACAGATCGCAGGAATCGTGGTGGAGGATCACGCCAAGGCGATGTTTACCGCCGGCAGTGATTTCGATAACCGTACGGATGAGGAAATCTTCTATCAGGATTACAAGAAATTTGTGATGGGGAGCCATCAGGTGGCGATCGGACAGATTTCTTCCATGGACGAAAAAGAACTTCTCCGGATCCGGGACCGGCTGGAGCCCTTCGCCCAGAAGGTGCTCCTGACCGATCAGACGGATATGATTTATCTGATGCTGACAGACATTCTGGGGGAATCCAGCTTTATGCTCTGTGTCGGCGAAGGATCCGTGGAGCTTATGGAAAATGCGTTTGATGTGAAAGCGGAGGGATCCACCGCCTATCTGCCGGGGGTTGTCTCCAGAAAGAAACAGCTGGTACCGAAGCTGATGGCGACGGTTCAGCAGGAGGGTTGATAAAGAGTGAAAGACCGGGAAGTAATTCTTAGTAAGATCCGGGAATATACGCCGGAGATGGTTGCCGTGAGGCGGAGTTTTCACAGATATCCGGAACTGGGCTGGTGTGAGTTTCGGACAGCTTCGATCATTGCCTACCAGCTTCGCAAACTCGGCTACCGGATCCTGACCGGTCCGGAAGTGACACCGGAGGCACTTCGTATGGGGGTGCCTTCCAAAGAAGAACTGAAAGAAGCTTACTCTGAGGCCATCCGTAATGGCGCGATCACCGAAGAATTACTGCCGATGAACGGCGGTTTCACGGGTGTGGTCGGCATCCTGGAAAATGGGAGCGGGCCTGTATTTGGCATGCGCTTTGATATGGATGCCCTGCCGATCCAGGAAGCGGACTGGGGGCAGGAATACCGGTCGGTGCGGCCGGGAATTATGCATGCCTGCGGTCACGATGCTCATGCCGCCATCGGACTGACGGTGGCGAAGATCCTGAGCGAATGCCGCAATATGTGGAGCGGCACCGTGAAATTCTTCTTTCAGCCGGCGGAGGAAGGCGCCAGAGGAGCCAGGACCATGGCGGGCAGCGGCCTGCTGGATGACGTGGACATGATTCTCGGATGCCATATTTTCGGAAGGGAAGGAAGAAAAGAACCCCATGCCGATGTCCTCCCCGGGGCGGTGGGATCTCTGGCCACCACCAAGATGGATGTGGTTTTTCACGGCAAGAGTGCCCATGCCGGCAGCTTTCCGGAAAAAGGAAAAAATGCGATTCTTGCCATGGCGGCGGCCATCACCAATCTGTATGCGACACCCCGTCACAGTCAGGGAAATTCCCGGGTGAATGTAGGAACGGTACATGCCGGGAGCGGCAGGAACATCATCGCAGAGGAAGCCTGCATGGAACTGGAGGTGCGCGGCATCAATTCGGTGGTGAACCGGTATATGGAAGAGTATGCCAGACAGGTGATCGAGGGTGCGGCCCTGATGCATGGCTGTACCTGCACCATCGAGACGGTAGGAAGCTGTACTTCGGTGGAGAGCACCGACCGGCTGTCCTCCCTCGTGCAGGAAGCCTGTACCGATATGGGTCTCATCCCTACCAGCTATCTCCACGAACATTCGGAGGGCAGCGAAGATTTTTCCTATCTGATGGATACGGTGAAGTCCCATGGCGGAGAAGCGGCCTTTGCCATTCTCCTGAACAATACCCAAGGCCCCGGACACAGTCCTACCTTCGATATCGATGAAAGTGCCATGGCAAATGGCGCTGCCGTCATGCTGGGAACGGTTCTTAATGTGATGGGAAAAGAAACACTGTAAAAAACGCCGGAAAGGAGGACTCCCGTGGAAGAGAACGGAGGCATTTTCGGAAAGGCATACCGGCTGGGGTGGAAGATCGCGGACCGGTTTATCCGCGATAATATTACCTTGTATAGTGCACAGACGGCGTATTTTGTCGTTGTTTCGATTATTCCTTTTGCAATCGTTCTTGTACCGGTGCTGATGCTGCTGGTCCCGGAGGATACAGTGACGCTTCTGAGCAGCTTTGTGCGGATGCTGCCGGGAAATCTGGGAGAAATTGCGGAGAGTGTGCTCCACAGTCTGTTCCAGTCCCCCGGAACCTCCGTTGTTTCGCTGTATGTGATCTTATCGCTGTGGGCCGCCTCCAAGGGCATCATGAGTCTGCAGACCGGGCTGCACGGAATCTATCATGTGCAGGAGAGAGATAATTATTTCATACGAAGATTCCGGTGCTGCCTCTATACACTGATCCTCCTGGGGGTCGTTACGGTCACACTGTTCCTGCTGGTACTGGGCAATACCTTTGAACAGCTCCTGCGCGTGAAATTTCCCTTCTGGAGTTCCATTGCTCATTATATACTGGCTTTCCGTATGGTGATAGCGATAGTGATCTTCGTGGTTGCCTTCACGGCGGCCTATAAGTATCTCTCCGGCGCAAGGTGCCGTTTCTTCGAAGCCATGCCGGGTGTGATACTGACCACCATCGCCTGGATCCTGTTTTCCGAGATCTACTCTTATTATATCGGTTATATCTCCCGTTACATTACTTTGTATGGCTCTCTGGGTGCTCTGGTTTTTCTTTTCCTCTGGCTGTATTTCTGCATCCTTATCCTGATGATCGGTGCTGAATTCAATGTGTTCTTCGTGGAACGCCGGAGAAGAAAAAAGGAAAGAAAAGAAGAGAAAAAAGAAGAGTACCGGATGCCGAAAGATAATTCAGCATCCTCTTGACTTATCTGCGTGGGATGATGTAAAATATTTCAGATTGTGTAACAATTCAGAAAGAAGGAACCTATGAAAGAGACACTGGAAAAAATCCGCCGGGAAGCCCTGGCGAAGATAGAAGAAGTGAGTGATATGGATCGTCTGAATGACATCCGTGTCGCATATCTGGGAAAAAAGGGTGAATTGACTCAGGTTCTGAAGGGCATGCGTAATGTGGCTCCGGAGGATCGCCCGAAGGTAGGGCAGCTGGTCAATGATACCAGAGAAGCTCTGGAAAGGAAGCTGGAAGAAACCAGAATTCTGCTGGCAGCCAAACAGCGGGAACGGCAGCTGGCAGCGGAAAAAATCGATGTCACTTTGCCTGCAAAACGGATGAAAGTCGGACACCGCCATCCCAATACCATCGCCCTCGAAGAGGTGGAGCGCATTTTCGTAGGTATGGGATATGAAGTGGTGGAAGGCCCGGAGGTAGAGCTGGATTACTACAACTTCGAGGCTCTGAACATTCCGGCCAATCATCCTGCCAAAGATGAGCAGGATACATTTTATATCACAAAGGATATCCTTCTCCGTACCCAGACCTCTCCGGTGCAGGTGCGTGTGATGGAGAAAAAGAAGCCTCCGATCCGTATGATCGCCCCGGGGCGAGTTTTCCGTGCGGATGAAGTGGATGCTACCCATTCTCCTTCTTTCCATCAGATCGAGGGACTGGTCATTGATAAGAATATTACCTTTGCCGATCTGAAGGGAACCCTGGCGGAATTTGCAAGAGAACTGTATGGTCCGGAAACCAAGGTAAAATTCCGGCCCCATCATTTCCCCTTTACCGAACCTTCGGCTGAGATGGATGTCACCTGCTTCAAGTGCGGCGGCAAGGGCTGCCGTATGTGCAAGGGCGAGGGCTGGATCGAGATTCTCGGATGCGGTATGGTACATCCGAAAGTACTGCGCATGAGCGGGATCGATCCGGAAGAGTATTCCGGCTTTGCCTTCGGCGTGGGTCTGGAGCGTATCGCCCTGCTGAAGTATGAGATCGATGATATGAGACTCTTGTATGAAAATGACATCCGGTTCCTGAACCAGTTCTAAGT
>CAMOYN010000112.1 GCA_946630035.1 uncultured Lachnospiraceae bacterium | reverse complement strand
AAAGTCGTCCATAAAAATGTAAAATGTGCAAGTAAACAGAAATGATCCTTCGTTTTGTATGGATATATAGTGGCTTCGGTGCTATTATATCTGTAATAATAGAAATAATTATAGTATTGAGAAACAGGAGAAGTGGCGGAAGCTTTAGAGGGAGGATGTATTAATGAAATGTGAATTTTATTCCGTGCGGGAGATGGCGGAACGTTTCGGAGATTATCTGGATGCGCAGGAAGATGTGTATCAGCTGATCCTTGGCAATATGATTCATGTGAAGAAGCAGCAGGATCTGGGCCAGGGGGTACCGGCGGACACCTGTTTCGGTGCCATTCTGGAAGATAGCAGGGATCAGCCCCTGTGGCTTTTCTGCAATTTCCTTCCCTATACGATGGTGGTGGCCCCGGTGTGTCCCCGGGAGCAGGAAACAGAAGAAGCCTGTGCTGCACATGAGGAGGCCTGTGCGGCTGCGCTGGCGGAGGCTGTGAAAAAGAAGAAAATTACGGTCACCGGAATTCAGAGCACGGAAGGATTTGCAGAGGCATTTCGGAATGCATACGGCGGAGACTATAATCTGGAGCTGTCAATGGATATTATGACTGCCAGGAAGATCCAGGATCTGCCGAGGCGGGGCGTTCTTACGCATGCGACGGCGGAGGATCTGGAGGAAATCGTACCGATGGGGATTGCCTTTGCCAGGGACTGTCTGCACAAAGAGGTGACGGAGAAAGAGGAGAGGGAGGCGGCCCGTGTCCGGATCACGGCACCGGATTCCATCGTCTGGCTGTACCGGCAGATAGGAAATGTCATCGGCATGGCGGCGTCCACCCGGAAGCTGCCCCGGGGCCGGAGCATTAACTATGTCTATATCAAGCCGGAGTTCCGTGGGCAGGGATATTGCAAGGAGATGATGTCCGCTCTTGGGCAGGAATGCATGGTGGAAGGCTGCGAGTATATTACTCTGTATGTCGACCGCACCAACCCCGTGTCAAACGCGGCATATACTGCCGTGGGCTTCGAATACGGGCCCCATTTTGAATCCTGGGCACTGAAGAAGCCGAAGGATATCCTGCGGCAGGCGGTGGACGCCAATGGAGACGGAGTCATTGATGGGAAAGATGTGGCATTATTTGCCAGAGCTGCGGGAGTCGTGGCAATGAGTACGGCGGGGCAGGTAAAGGAGAAAGCCATTCAGGGAGGAGATCAGTTCGGCAGCTGGCTGGGAGATAAAAAAAGAGAACTGGACCTGAAGCTGCTGCGGCCCATTTTCCCGGAGGATCTGCAGGCACCGGATTTTTCTATGCCGCCTATGATCCGGGTGGCTGCGATAGATAAAAAGCACGCGGAAAGCGAAGTGTGCGCCGGATCGATCGGATATAAGACGGATTGCAAGGGGATGACCGTTGTAAATATATTTACCCAGAATGCGGACATTTTCGGCTTAAACTTTTATCCGGACAGAAACAGTGAAGTATATTATGTAGATCCTGTAAACAGGAGTCATTATATCGCACTGGATGATTATTTTACTTATCTGAAGATTGTGAGGGTCAATGAACTCCAGAGGATTGCCCAGGATCTGGGAGCGAAGCATTTCCGGGTGACGATCAAAGAGGAGAAGGGATCCTTTACGGAGAAGAATACAGAGCGCAGGAAAGAGCGTTCTCTGGAGTGGGCCGGGAAAGCGTTTGGAAAGGCGCAGGAAATCGGGAGTATGGGATTCAGCCGCTCCCATGATGTGTCGGGAAGTGAGTATTCGACGGTGGAGGTGGCCGCCGAAATGGAATGCGCCGGCCATGATCCGGTGCGGCCGGAGCTAGTGTATTTTAACACGGATCCGAGCATACATACGTTGATCGATCTTCGTATGGGAAATAATTCGATCACGCACCAGAGATATACTCTGGCCTGTGGAAATTCCTCCGGAATGAAGGTAAAGGATGCCGTAAAGGTCGATGCCGCATTAAAAATCCTGCATTATGGACGCAGTTCGGCGGTAACTACGGAGGCGCAGAACGAAGTACGAAGAATTTTTGAATATGAGATCGATTTTTAAGTTGTTTTGACCGGGAATGGTGCATTTTGCTAAGGATGAATATGAAACGGTTTTGCATGTGATAGAGGGTGTGAGGTAACAGCACGATCCTCGGTAAACAGGAGGTTTTATGCAGAATTTAGAAAAGGCATTAGAATTGGTTAAGAATACCCTTGCCCGGGAGCGGGTTTACACCCACGCGGCCCAGGTCCTGAATTTTGACCTGGAGACGATCTGCCCGCCGGAGGGTATGGAGGGGCAGGGGGAGACCATCGCCTTCCTCACAAATCAGGCCTTCCGGCTGGAGAAGGAGCCGGCGTTTATCGAGGCGGTGGAGACGCTGTATGCGGGCCGGGAGGTGCTTTCGGAGTTTGACCGGGTGCTGGCGGAGGACCAGTATGAGAATCTGAGGAAGAGCCGGAATATCACGGCGGAGCAGGATCATGAGTTTTCCCTGATTTTGCAAAAGGCCTATGTGGACTGGCTGAATGCCAAGCAGGAGGCGGATTTTTCCGGGTTTGCGCCTTCTCTGGAGGCGGTCCGCGGGGTGCAGGAACAGCAGGTGGCGCTTCGGGAGAATCCCCAGCCGGATGCGTATGATGAGCTGCTGGGGGATTATGAGCGGGGCATGAGCAGCGCAGTGGTGGATGCTGCCTTTGACCGGTGCAAGGAGCGCCTGGTTCCGCTGTTGGCCAGAATCATGAAGTCCCCGAAGAAGATCCGCACGGATTTTCTGTCCCGGCCGGTGTCGGACGAGGCCCAGAGGAAACTGGCGGAGCGGGTACTGGAGCTGCTGGGGTATGATTTCACCCGGGGAGCGCTGGCGACCACGGAGCATCCTTTCACGGATGGGATCACAAAAAATGATGTGCGGGTGACCACGCATTTCTATCCGACCATGTTTGCCTCCAGCCTGTATTCCGTGATTCATGAGGGCGGGCATGCTCTGTTTGAGCAGAATCAGCCGGCGGAAAACTACGACCACTATATCGAATTCCGCAAGACCAGCGGTATGCACGAATCGGTTTCCCGGTTCTATGAAAATGTGATTGGCCGGTCGGAGGCTTTTGTGCATGCGCTGTACCCGATCGTGTGCGAATGCTTCCCCGAGGTGATGGCGGATGTCTCCGAGCGGGAACTGTATGAAGCCGTGAATGTGGTGCAGCCGTCGCTGATCCGCACAGAGGCGGATGAATTCACTTATACATTGCACATCATTATCCGATATGAAATTGAGAAGATGATTCTTCACCGGGAGGTGGAGATTGCCGGTCTGCCGGAGATCTGGAACCGCAAATATCAGGAATACATGGGAGTGGCTCCGTCAAATGATGCGGAGGGGATTCTGCAGGATGTGCACTGGTCTTCGGGCTTTGGGTATTTCCCCACCTATGCCATCGGAAATATGTACAATGCCATGTATTATCATCGGATGCGGGAGGAGCTGGATGTGGATGCCTGCGTGGCCGCCGGTGATCTGGCACCGGTCAATCGCTGGATGGCGGAGCATGTCTTCGCCCGGGCGGACCGCAGGGATCCCCTGGACTGGATCCGGGAGATCACCGGGAGAGATTTCACCCCGGATGACTTCCTGGATTATCTGGAGGAGAAATACACGAAACTTTACGAACTGTAACGGTTCGCGTGAGATACCCGCCGGATAAAGACGAGGGAACCTTGACTTTGTGCGAATGTACGGAAGTTTATGTAATTTTTAGAATCTGGTAATTGTTAAATAATTGACGATATGGGCGGAACGTGGTATTATAACATCGACCAGTAAAAATATCTCATCGATAGACAGTGGGTGTCAGGATGGGGAGGTGAAGTCCTATGTTGATGATGAGTTTGCTGATTCTGACTATGTTGTTTGGAATCCCGGGATTATTTCTTGCGTTTTTCGGACTGGGTCTTCTGATCCGGTTTCTGCCGGAGATTCTCCTGATCATGATCGTTCTGGGACTGGTCCGGGGAATCTGTTGGAGAAGAGGATTCCGAGGATTTCGTGTATACCGGAGGTATTACTGGTAAGCATTAGTGTAAGAATCGCTCGCGATTCGTTAAGCGGAGTTTCGTGACTCCGCTTTTTCTTTTTCCAACTTACGTCGCTGCTGTGGTATAGTGATTACAGGAATAGCAGAGATTGCAGAGATTATAGTAATTACAGAGATTATAGTAATTACAGAGACGTTTTCGTTATGGATTCGGGAGGTTTTCGGATGGAGCGTATGTCGGATAAGTACCGTTTGTGTCTGAATTTGCTGGAAAATGAGCTGATTCCTGCGATGGGGTGTACCGAGCCGATCGCCTTTGCTTATGCGGCGGCGCTGGCCAGGGATCTGCTGGGGGAGAGACCGGAGCGGGTGGAGATTACTGCCAGCGGCAATCTGATCAAGAATGTCAAGAGTGTTACGGTGCCGAATACCGGCGGACTGAAGGGTATACCCGCAGCGGTGGCGGCGGGAATCGTTGCGGGGAAGGCGGAGAACCAGCTCACTGTGATCGCGGAGGTGACAGAGGAGCAGAAAACGGAAATCCGGGAGTATCTGGAGACCACTCCGATGGAGATTTCTCTGGCAGAGTCCGGCCTGGTGCTGGATCTGGGCATTTCCGTGTTCCGGGGGGAGCAGTCGGCGGCCGTCCGGATCGCCAATCAGCATACCCGGGTGGTTTTCCGGAGGAAAAATGAGACCGTCCTTCAGGATGACCCGGTGGAGAGGGAGTCCTCCGATGCGTCGGCAGGCCATCGGGAACTGGATCTGAAAACGATTTACGAATTTGCCGAATCGGTGGAGATCGGGGATGTCCGTGAGATTCTGGACCGGCAGATCGAATATAATATGGCTATCGCCGAGGAGGGGATGCGTGGTTTCTGGGGGGCCCAGGTCGGCCGTGTCATCGACGGGCGTTCGGAGCAGTCCCTGAGAAAGCGTTGCGTCAGTATGGCTGCAGCCGGGAGCGATGCGCGGATGAACGGCTGTGAGATGCCGGTGGTGATCAATTCCGGGAGCGGGAACCAGGGAATTACGGCGTCGGTTCCGGTGATTGTGTACGGGAGAGAGATTGGCGTCTCCCAGGAGAAAATGTACCGGGCACTGGTGCTCTCGAATCTCACAGCGATTTACCAGAAAACCGGGATCGGGAGGCTGTCGGCCTATTGCGGAGCGGTAAATGCCGGGGCGGCCGGTGTCTGCGGTATCGCTTATCTGGAAGGCGGGGATTACCGCTGCATTGCCCACACTCTGGTAAATACCCTGGCCATCTGTTCCGGCATGATCTGTGACGGAGCCAAGGCTTCCTGCGCCGGAAAGATTGCCATGGCCGTGGAGGCTGGCTTCCTGGGATATGAGATGTTCCGGAACGGTCAGGAATTCCGGGACGGGGAGGGGATCGTGAAAAAGGGCGTGGATAATACCGTGGATAATGTGGGGCGCCTGGGCCGCATCGGCATGCGGCAGACAGATGTGGAGATCCTGCATATGATGATCGGACAATAAATCCGTATCAGGGTAAAACCGGAGGATGGCTCTGCTTTCGTGGTTTAAATCGATAAATCCTGTTTGTACCTGAGAAAGGCTGCGTGATACAGAGCACCTCTGCGGCCCGTGTGAAATTCTGTTCCTGCGCGATCGTCTGGAAATAGATCAGCTGCTGCAACGTCATGCTAAATTTCTCCCGATGAGATCAAGGGTAACATGCTGCGGATTGACATGGGAATCGATGGCTGTCCTGCTTTTCGTTTATGCGTGGGCGGCCGTGGTGTCTGTGATATTTTTTGTGGTTTGATCCCGGTATTTCCGGGGAGAGATACCACGGCGGGCTTTGAAAAGATAGCTGGCGCATTCTCGTAGTGGAGATCGTCGGAACTGCCAAGGGCCTGTGCTTCATCTGTACCGGAACGGAAGATGAAAAAGACGCATTCATGGAATATCTGAAAAAATACAACGTAATCTAACGGGATCGAACGTAATCTAACGGGATCGAACGTAATCTAACGGGATCTAAAGCAGACTTCCGTCTTTGCGGAACCAGGCAGACTTCCGCGACTGCGGAACCGTCCCCTTGTTTCACTTCCCAGAGGCCGCATTTTTTGCTATAATAACTACTATATGGAATATTTTGCGTTATTTGTGTGGGAAATGAGGCGGAAGACAGAACTTTTACCTCAAGAAAGGATAACATAATGGCAGTTGATTTCAAAAAACAGGTGACGATGGATCCTTCCGGCTTTGTGGTGTTGGCGGATTATGTGCCGGCGATTATTCAGGAGATCCGTTATTATTCCAGTTATAATTTTATCGGGGAACGGATTGACGGCTATGAAGAGCCCTGTGCGCTGCTGACAAAGGAGGCTGCCCGGGCTCTCAAATCGGTCAGCAACGAGATGATTGTGCAGGGATACCGGCTGAAGGTTTTCGATGCGTACCGCCCGGCGAATGCGGTGAGGCAGTTTGTTCTGTGGGGGATTGAGGATACGGATATCCGGATGAAGCCTTATTTTTATCCGGACCTGGAGAAGCAGTCCCTGTTTGCCGAGGGATACATTGCCAGTCAGTCCAGCCACAGCCGGGGCAGCACGGTGGATCTGACGCTGCTGGACATGAAGACGGGCAAGGAAGTGGACATGGGAAGTCCCTTTGATCTTTTCAGTGAGGTTTCCCACCCGGATTATCGGGGAATCACGGAGGAACAGTATGAAAACCGGATGATTCTGCAGAAGGTGATGGTGCGGAACGGTTTTGTGCCGATCGATTGTGAGTGGTGGCATTTTACCCTGGGAAATGAACCTTTCCCGGATACGTATTTTGAATTTCCCGTGTCATCGGAATACCTGAAGAGATAGTGAGAATAAGGCATTTCGGTTGCTATCCTTCGTCTGAGAATCGAATGTGAGAAAGGAGGAGCGGATGCATAAACAGAATGGGATACAGAAAGAGAATGGGATACGGAAAGAGAATGGGATACGGAAAGAGAATTGGATGCTGAATCAGAAATGGATGCTTAAACTGAGGGGGTCACAGATCGCCCTTCGGATTCGGGTACTCTGCCTGCTGGCCGGTTTGCTGGTGGCTATTCTGGGAAGCGGTGTTACGGTATCGGCGCAGGGCCAGGAAGAGACGGCACCGAGTGCAGAGACATTTCTGGGCCAGGAAGTGGATGCAGCGGAAACGGAGACGGTCCCTGGTCAGGAAACGGGCGTGCCGGAAACGGAATATACTCTTGACAAGGTAGTGGTCTTAAGCCGTCATAATATCCGTTCTCCTATGTCGGAGAAGGGTTCCCTGGTGGATGATCTCACCCCTCATGAATGGTTTTGCTGGACGTCAAATCCCAGTGAATTGTCCCTTCGAGGGGCTATGCTGGAGACGACCATGGGACAGTACTTCCGCCTCTGGCTCGAGAAGGAAGGGCTTTTCCCTGAGAACTATATTCCGGAGGAGGGAGCGGTGAGATTCTATGCTAATGGCCTGCAGCGCACCCAGGCGACGGCCCATTATTTCTCTACCGGACTCTTGCCGGTGGCGGTAGTTCCGGTGGAGCGAAAAGGGGAATACGGAGAAGCCGATGATACATTCCTGCCAAAGGTATATTTCCTGAATGACGAATATGAACAGGATGTGCTGGAAGAACTTTACGAGCGGGGAGGCGGCGAAGGACTCCCCCGCTTCAGAGAATCCCTGGATGAGGCATTTCATCTGATCATGGATGTGACGGACATGGAGGAAACCGAGGCGTTTAAGACCGGAAAATACGGAGATTTCCTGCAGGATGAATCGACGGTCTCGCTGACGCTGGGAGAAGAACCGAAAATGTCCGGCCCCATAAAGACGGCGCTGTCTCTGACAGACGCCCTGGTGCTGCAGTACTATGAGGAACCCGATGAGAAAAAGGCAGCCTTCGGCCATGAGCTGAGCATCGATGACTGGAAAACCATCGGCTCCGTGCTCAGTACCTATGAAGAGATACTTTTCGAATCGCCGATCCTGTCGGTAAATCAGGCACACCTGATGCTGGAGGAGCTCTATTCCGAGATGAATGCAGAGGAAAGAAAATTCAGTTTCCTCTGCGGTCATGACTCCACCATCGCCAGTGTACTGGCGGCGCTGGGGGCCGATGATTATATTCT
>CAMOYN010000111.1 GCA_946630035.1 uncultured Lachnospiraceae bacterium | reverse complement strand
ACGTAACCGGCGGCAAACTCACCATCAAGAAAGGCAAGACCTTCAAGATCCAGGCCACCGCCGTCCCCGCCAGCAAAAAACTGACGGTCAAACAACACCGCAAACTCTGCTACGAAAGCAGCAACCAGACAATCGCCACCGTCACCGCCAAGGGCACCATCAAGGCGAAGAAAAAAGGCATCTGCATCATTTACGTCTACGCCCAGAGCGGCAAATTCGGCAAAATCAAAGTCACCGTGAAATAGCTCAGCGTTTTCCGCCACCGGGAAACTCGGGGGAGACAGGGGACGGTCCTCTGTCTCCTTCCCGATGGGAGACAGGGGTCTGTCCCCTGTCTCCCCCCCCGGTGGCTGCAAAGCTCGAGGAGACAGAGGACCGTCCCCTGTCTCCCTGTTCCAAAATGGAGGTTTATTATGGAGAAGAAATGGAAACAATCTTATGTGATTCTGATGGCAGCTGTTTTCTGGATCCTGGGGATCTGTGCTCTGGTGGGCACGCCGCGGGCGGTTCAGGCTGCCAATCTGAGTTCCTATTATAATCAGGTAATGATCGATGGAAAGGATCTCCCTCTTACCAGCTCATTGCCGGTGAAAGGCTCTGCCAGTGGGAGTGGCAACTACGAGATTTACGAGAACGATATTTATTTCAGAAATTACACTGGCCGTCAGATTTACATAGCGGTAAAACCGGGAAGGAAACTCAATCTGTATTTCCTTGGTTCCTGTAAAATTGACTGCACCGATGGCAAGGATGGCATTGTATTGATAGATTCTCCTCATGCCACGATCACCATCGCCGCTGACTCGCCTTCCAGGAATCCTTCCCTGACCATCAATACCAAACGCTATGGCATTTATTCGGAATACGTAGCGGACAAAACGACGCTGGAGATCAAGGGCAGCGGTTCCTATAAGACCGATTCTCTCACCATCAAAGCGAATTATACGGGAATATGTGTCAAGGGGAAGATGGATGGAGTAGATTCCGTCAGTCTCCTGCAGTTCAAAAATATCATGGTCAATGTCAAGAGCGCCACTCCGCTGATCGCGTACGGGCGACATTATAAGAACAGCGCCTATCAGGAGGGCATCACCCTGTCCGAAAAGGCCGGCATTTATTGTATCTCCACGCTGGCTCCCTACTGCGCCGATCATGCGCCGTGGGTCACCGATGCCCCGAAGAGCAATTATTATGAGTATGGGAACTATAATGAGAAGCGATATGCCCTGACTCCGCTGATCACTACCGCCACACTGAACACTACGGAATCGAATCCTCTGAGCGGCGGCAAACTGGTCTCCGGGAAGAAATTTCCCGACTTAGAAAAGGAAGACAACGAATGCTATGTAAGCAACGGTATCTTGAAGCTGAAACGAAACGGAACCGAGATCCATGTCCACAACCTCATCACCGACGGTGGTGTCTATGAAGCTCAGTTCCAGCTGATCGCAGAGGACGGGCACGGATTCTCTGCCAATATTCCTAAGAGCAGCATCAAGGTTCCCACCGGAATGACGGTCACGGATGTGCAGGTAAAACCGGGCAAGGTAAGTTCCTCCTCCAGCATCACTTCTTCCACCCTGCTGTTCACGGTCACTGCCTCCTCCCCTCCCCTGATCGCTTCCGAGGTACGCCTGACTGACCTGAAACTTCCGGCCTCGGGGAACAGTTCCGCTTCCCCCACCGTGAAGTCGGGTTCTCAGGCCGCCCTCGTGGTTTCCCGCGAATGGCGCACCGGTGGCGGAACTCTCACTACAGCCCCTTTCAAGGGCGGAGATAAATATATTTTCCATGTGGTAATGGCACCCGGCACCGGATATTCCCTCGGTAATAAAACGAAAGGGGTCAATAAAGTCTACATTAACGGAAAGCTGCATGACAATATCCTGATTACATTTTATACCAGTGGCCAGATCGCGATAGACTGCCTGTTCTACGCAGACAGCAAGATCACTTTTAACATGCAAGGCCACGGAAGCGCCATCGCCCCTCAGTTTGTTAAATACAATGAGAAGGCGGCGAAGCCTGCGGATCCGACGGCAGCGGGTTACCGCTTCCTGGGCTGGGGAACCTCCCCCACCTCCGGCAGTTATTTCAATTTCGATCAGGCGATCACCAAGGATGTTACTCTTTATGCCATCTGGAAGCAGGAAATAAAGGAACTGAAGCAGCTGGATCTGACCAGCACGGTGAAACAGATCAGCGCCGGCGCGTCGGCGGCGACCGCTCCCGATCTGAAGGCAGGAGATATGGACAGCATTCTTCAGCTGCTGGCCAACTGGGCCACCAGCACAATCGGAACCACCTTTAAAGGAACCTTCGCCGATGGAGAAACCTACTATCTCTACTGCCATGTGGACACCGTCAGCAGCGCACTCTTCACCGATCCTGTCGCCGTGACATTTAACGGGAAAGAAATTCCTTCCCAATACATCTACATGACCAGCGGCGGCCGGACTCTGTATGCAGCCATTCCTTATACAGCGCATGTCTGGCCCCTGAAAGAAGTATCTCAGGAAGCCGACTGCGAAGCGGAAGGATACAAGTCCCACTACGAATGCACCGGCTGTGGGAAATGGTTTACCTCTGCCGAAGGCGATACAGAAATCACCGATAAATCCGCCTACACTATTCCCGCCACCGGTCACGAATGGGGCGACTGGGAAATGGATCCGAACGATGGAGATCTGCACTATCGGTACTGCAAACGCAACCCCGCTCACGCCGAGTCCGAGCCCCACAAATTTGTAAAAACCGAGGATACCTCGAAGCGCACCACTACCTATACCTGCAGCGTATGCGGATACAAGACAACTTTCCCCTGGGAAGATGAGCCTGCTCCCGAAATTCCGGATGATACCCCGATCCCTCCGGACGACGCACCGCCCGCCGAGAAGGAAGACACCATCATCACCGAGGACATCAAAGACAAGGAACTGGACATCGCCCGCTTCCACCTGCTGCAGCTCCGGTACAAGTCCATTACCGATAATTCCATCACCCTGGTATGGAACAAGGTCGACGGCGCCAAATCCTACTACGTATACGGCAGCCTCTGCGGCCAGGATTACAAGAAACTGAAGAAGATCAAAGCCGGCAGCAAGCTCCAGTACACCCAGAAGAAACTGAAAAAAGGCAAATATTACAAATATCTGGTGACAGCGGTCACTTCCTACAAGAAGAAAGCGGTGGTCATCGCCGCCTCCAAGACCGTACACCTCGCCACCACCGGCGGCAAAGTCGGCAACTACAAGAGCGTCAAACTGACCAACATAACCGGCGGCAAACTCACCATCAAGAAAGGCAAGACATTCAAGATCAAAGCCACCCCCGTCCCCGCCAGCAAAAAACTGACGGTCAAACAACACCGCAAACTCTGCTACGAAAGCAGCAACCAGAAAATCGCCACCGTCACCGCCAAGGGCACCATCAAGGCGAAGAAAAAAGGCACCTGCGTCATTTACATCTACGCCCAGAGCGGCAAATTCGGCAAGATCAAAGTCACCGTAAAGTAACCCTCGAGGAGACAGGGGACAGACCCCTGTCTCCTTTTTTACCCCGCCGCCAGAGGGGGAGACAGGGGTCTGTCCCCTGTCTCTCCTCTCTCCCCAAAAAAGATGGGACGATCCTTTAAGGATCGTCCCATCTTTTTTGTATGCCATATGTTTTTAGCTTAATTGTTCGCAATGAGTCAAAAAGAACCGTCCCTTTTGACTCATAGTGTGCAATTTATGCGGCGGTTTCTTCTTCCACTACGGTTTCTTCTTCGGCGGCTTCGCCAGCTTCCTCAACGGGCTGGATGGAGCACATGGAAGCGGATACAGCGTTGAAGAACTCCGCATCGGATACGGGTACGTAGGTGATCTCCAGGATGTAACCCATCTGGGTGGTGAAGGCGAGTGTGCCGGAATCCTGGTCGGGCATCATGTAGGTGAGACCTTCCAGGCCATTAAAGATTCCGCGTTCCAGATCGGTTACGCCTTCCATAGCTTCAACGTTTGCCTGATAGGTGTCCAGGTCCATGCCATCCATGTTAACGTACTGTACGGCGATTACCTTGGATTCGTCCTCGGACTGGAAGTAGCCGATGTAGCCTTCTTCTCTGTCCTCATCGGTCAGTTCCAGAGCCTGCAGCTCAGCGGGAACCCACAGTTTGCATGCGATCTCATCGAAGGTTACAAAGTCGCCTTCCAGACCGGCCTGTTCAATAAAAGCCTCGCCCTGCTCCCAGTTCAGTTCGGTCAATGCGGGGGCTTCTTCTGCAGCTTCGCTCTCTTCAGCGAAAGCAGGCATTGCTGTACCCATTGCCATTACCATAGCCAACAGAACCGCTGCCAGTTTTCTCATCTGCTTCTTCATAAAGTGTACCTCCAGAAATAATTATAACTGTATTTACAGTCAACAAAATAATCTACTAAATGATTTTATCATCCTCATTTTTTGAATACAACCAAACCTTCTTGAACGTCATTTTTCTTGCACGAATAGCAGACTTTTTCATTTCCTTACTATAGTGATTTTATGGTATAATATAATTGAGGTAATTTTGTCAGTTGTAATATCTACTATGTTCGTGGTAACAATGGAGTGATCCTATGAAAATGCAAATCGCCCTGGCAGATGACATTCCGGCAGACCTTACCCGTCTGCAGACAGATATTATGCAATATTTCGCTTCTCACAATTTAGCGTCGCCGGATATCCGCTGTTTTCAGAACGGCGAAGATTTGTATGCTCATTTTACGCCGGGAATCTGGCAGGTCGTATTTTTAGATATCTTCATGAAGGAAATGAACGGGATTGAGCTGGCCCGTTTGCTTCGCAGGGAGGATCCCGATCTGAAGATCATTTTTATCTCCACATCCAGGGATTACGCCTTTGATGCATTTCCGCTGCATCCCTTCGATTATCTCATCAAACCATATACGATGGAAGCCTTTCGCCATGTGATGAATGAACTCCTGCGTTCTTATACAACGCCGGAACCGGAAATCAATATCCGGGCTTCCCGCAGTTCCTTCCAGATTCGCTACCGTGATATTGTCTCGGTTCTTTCCCAGGGACATTCTTTGCAGATATATGTGATCGGCAATCCGCCGATCCGCTCCATCATGACCTTTTCCGAGGTTTATAACGAGCTGTCCTCCGATCCGCGTTTTCTCCTGTGCAACCGCGGGGTCCTGATCAACATGGATCATGCCCTTACCCTGGAAAACAGTATTCTCCGGATGCAGGAAGGCCCTCCCTGTCCCCTGCGCGTGAGAGATCAGGCGAAACTGATTGCTCAGTTCTCGCAGTACCAGTTATCCCGCATGAAAAAATCAAAAATATGAATCTCCCATGTCTGGCTGCGGGGAATGCGGGCTGACCCGTGTCCCCCCAGAATGAGCGAGGCTGAAAAATGAATGAAAATCTGATTTTATGTCATTCTCTTGAAATATTAATGCTTCTTCCTGCCGCAGTATTTGCCCTGTTACCGGTAACAAATTATCTGCGGTATCGTCTGGAAATAGTAACCGGTGCCGCTGCCATCAGCATCCTTACCGCTACGGTTGCGGGAGGTTTTCTGTGTGCGCACTTCGGCTGGAAATCCCTCACATTTGTTCTCGCAACCCTTCCGTTTTTCTGGGCCGCCTATTACTGGTGCGTCAATCTGGAGCTTGAAAAAAAATTATTTTGTTTTCTGAATGCAGCCATGCTCTGTGAATCCATCTCTTTTCATACACGTATGATAACGGCCCGGCTTGAGCTTGGCAGAGACGGGAAGCCTTATCTGGCCGTTTCCTCCCTTATCTGTCTCCTTCTCTGCGTGCTCCTCGGGATCCTATTCTATCGGACCTTCCGGGTGAAAATCCCCTGGTTTCTAAATGAGAAGCGATTTGATCGCCTCTGGCGATATTTCGCGCTCATTGCGCTGGGTCTGACGCTGTTTTTCTATCATATCATCCCGTACCACGCAGAGATCATACTGGTAGGCCGTGTGCAAAGTATCGGTTTAACCCTCGGATTATCAGCCATTCTTCTTATATTTTTGTTCTATCACAGTCTGTGGCAAACCGCCATAAAAGTACAGGAAACCAACCAGCTGACCCTGGAAAACAACCTCCTGCAGATGGAGCGAAAACGTTATGAAGAGCTGGAAGCCAATATCCAGCATCTGCGCACACTTCGTCATGATTTCCGCCACCACCTACTGGTCATCGATCAGTATGCAAAAGATGGCAATATCCCTCTTCTCAGGGAGTATCTGCAGCAGCTGGAACAATCCCCCAATCTGGGATTCTCCCATTATTGTCAGAATCCCTCCATCGACGCCATCGCATCCCATTACGCCTCCAAAGCTGCAAAGGATCACACAACGATCCACTGGTCCCTGAATCTGCCGGCTAACCTGAAGTGGAATCCGACCGACCTGTGTGCTATTTTCGGAAATCTTCTGGAAAATGCACTGAACGCCGTAGCGGAAATCGATGAGGATAAACGGCAGATCCGTGTGACCTCCCAGCAGCTGTCCGAATCCATGCTCGGCATCTCCGTCGAAAATCCCTACACCGGCATCATCGAACTTGACAAAAACAGACTGCCACTGTCCCATCACAAGGATCATGGCTTTGGAATGACTTCCATTTCCTCCATAGTCTCCCGTTATCATGGCACAATGACAGTCCATACCGAAAACGGCATCTTCTCCGTAGATATACTGCTCATGTAACACAAAAAACCGCCATCGAGGACCTGTCCCCGATGGCGGTTTTTGCGTGCTCGTTCACCTCAGCCGGAGGGACCTGTCCCCGGTGGCGGGTGTCAGCATACATCACATGTCTTCGACCTTCTCGATGGTGTACTCGCCGTTTTCGCAATGCAGGTGCAGGCTCTCGGAATACACGCTCTCGGAGCGGGCGTCTTCGAGACGGAACGTCATCACGAAATCTCCGTCTCCCAGCTCCATTTCCTCAAAAGTAGTGTCTTCGCTGACAGTGAAGGTGTCAATCTCCACCAGCTGCATCTCGTCGTCGCCGGAGAGAGTGGAGGCATAGTGGAGGGTTGTGATCTCATCCCCAGGCTGCAGCTGGACGGTGTTCTTGTCGGCCATGCCGTAATCGTCCACCCCTTTATTGGCGCCGAGGATGTGGAAGGCCTCATCCCGATAGTCGTAGACCACCTTCAGCTGATAATTCTCCCCGTTCAGCAGGATCGGTACATTATAGAATGTGTACTCGTCGTTGCTGTAGATCACTTCCATATGGCAGAGGCATCCGTCCAGGCTCCCCCAGACTCCACGGAAATTATCTTTAAATAATCCATTTTCCCAGTCCATCTCGATATCGTTATCCGATCCGAGGTAGATCATGATATCTTCCTCTTCATCATAATAAGAGAGTTCAAATGTGATGTCGCTGATGGTTGCTGCCAGATCCTCCTGCAACGAAAGCACCGCGTAGCCGTCCTCGTCCAGATTCACCGGAAGGTCCAGCTCTTCGCCGCTGCCGATCGGGCTGATGGAATCCAGCGGAGTGTACTCCACCTCCGCCTCCACGGTGTCGGAGAGATAACTCTGCATCTCCTCGTCCAGAGTCCCGTTCAGCATATAATCATAATAGGCATCGAACCCCTCACTGGAACTGATCGTGACATAATTACTGTATTCCTCTGTATCACCGTTGTAAGAATAATAGCAGGAAATGCCGGTGGCCTGGGTCCGGTAGTCACCGCAGACGGTATACACCACGCAGTCATTCAGCGCCTGAAGCACCTCCTCAGAGCTGTCCGGCAATAATTCCTGATTCTGAATGGCCAGATCTCCCAGATCCACCATATTGCAATACCCCGAACTCGGCGTATTGCCTCCATAATTTTCCGCGTTGGCGGCGCCACGGCCAAACTCCGCAAAGAAGGAGCTGTCCTCACTGGCCCCCACCAGCGCCTCGGTGCCGAAATTATTGTAGGCTTCCAGCAACGGCTCCAGCATGGTAATATCCACCACCGAGAGGGTCGCCTGATCGGAATCCCCGATCTCCTCACATCCCACCAGGTAGGTGTCGCAGATCAGTGTTCCCAGATCCCTGGTCTCCATCGACGGATCCTCACAGAGCCCCGCCAGCCAGTCCCGGTAATTCCACCCGCAGCCTGGCTCCGTCTCCTCGCTGGCCACCATGTAGCGGGAAAAACCATTCAGC
>CAMOYN010000110.1 GCA_946630035.1 uncultured Lachnospiraceae bacterium | reverse complement strand
CCCATTACTGCCTGGGGTCGGTGATGGGGCCCCATCCCTTCCCCACGATCGTGAGAGATTTCCAGGCGGTGATTTCCCGGGAGATCCGGGAACAGGTCCTGGAGAAGGAAGGCCGTCTGCCGGATGCCGTGCTGGCCTGCGTGGGCGGAGGCTCCAATGCCATCGGCAGCTTTTATCATTTTATCGGGGATGAGAGTGTACGGCTGATCGGCTGTGAAGCGGCCGGCCGAGGCATTGATACCTTCGAGACGGCGGCTACCATTGCCACCGGGCGCCTGGGAATTTTCCACGGCATGAAGTCCTATTTCTGTCAGGATGAATACGGACAGATTGCCCCGGTTTACTCCATTTCCGCCGGTCTGGACTATCCGGGCATCGGGCCGGAGCACGCCTGGCTGCATGACAGCGGCCGGGCCGAGTATGTGCCGGTCACGGACGAGGAAGCGGTCTGCGCCTTCGAATACCTGGCAAAAACGGAAGGCATCATTCCTGCCATTGAATCCGCGCACGCGGTTGCCCATGCGCAGAAAATCGCGCCAACCATGAGCAACGATCAGATCCTTGTCATTACCATCTCCGGCCGCGGAGACAAAGACTGCGCCGCCATCGCCCGCTACAGAGGGGAGGATATCCATGAGTAATATTTACAAAGCCTTTGAAAACGGAAAAGCATTCATCCCCTTCATAACCTGCGGTGATCCGGATCTGGCCACGACCGCTGCCACGGTGCGCGCCGCCGCCCGGAACGGGGCTGATCTGATCGAGCTGGGCATTCCTTTCTCCGACCCCACCGCCGAGGGGCCGGTCATCCAGGGGGCGAATATCCGCGCCCTGGCCGGCGGAGTCACCACTGATAAAATATTTGACCTGGTCCGGGAAATCCGTCAGGATGTCACGGTGCCCATGGTATTCATGACCTACGCCAATGTGGTGTTCTCCTACGGAGCGGATCGCTTCATCGCCACCTGCCGGGACATCGGGATCGACGGACTGATCCTGCCGGATCTGCCCTTTGAAGAGAAGGAAGAATTCCTGGAAATCTGCCATACATACGGAGTGGATCTGATCTCCCTGATCGCCCCCACCTCCGCCGGCCGCATTGCAATGATCGCAAAAGAGGCAGAAGGTTTCCTTTACATCGTATCCAGTCTCGGCGTCACCGGCACCCGCAGCGAAATCAAGACCGACCTCGCCTCCATCGTGGAAGTGGTACGCCAGAACACCGACCTGCCCTGCGCCATCGGATTCGGCATCTCCACCCCCGAACAGGCAGCGAAAATGGCAGCCATCGCCGATGGCGCCATCGTCGGCTCCGCCATCATCAAGATTCTGGCGGAATACGGAACCGAAGCACCCGCACATGTAGGCACCTACGTGAAAAGCATGAAAGACGCCATCCTGGAACGATAAAATTGCAAAAAAATACCATCAGAAAAAGGTTGCAGCTCCTCCCCGAATATAGTAACATCCCAGTATGCAGTATGGGACAGAGGGACGTTCGCCTTGTCCCGATTTTCAGAAAATTGGGACAAGGCGAACGTCCCTCTGTCCAAAAGTCATGAAGAAGCAAGGAAGCAGCAAGATGAATAATAAAGAGCGAAGAGACAGCGAGATGTTGTATATCACGGATAAGGCAGTAATGGAAGAGCAGGCGGTGGCCCGCCGGCTGACGCAGAAACTGAACACCATGGACCGGGCGGATTTTGAAGGGCTGCAGGCGGTGGTCAAGGAACTGCTGGGAAAGTCGGAGGATGTCTGGATCAACCCGCCCTTTTACTGTGATTATGGCAAAAATATCGAGATCGGGAAGCACGGTTTTATCAATTATAATTGCGTCATTATCGATGTCGGAAAGGTAAGGATCGGTGATTACTGCCAGATCGCACCGAATGTCGCTATTTATACCGCCGGCCACCCGGTTCATCCCGCCCTGCGGAATACAGCCTATGAATATGGAATCGATGTGACCATCGGGGACAATGTCTGGATCGGAGGCAATACCGTGATCCTGCCCGGAGTCCACATCGGAGATAATGTGGTCATCGGAGCCGGCAGTGTCGTGACGAAGGACATCCCTGCATGGACGATTGCCGCCGGCAATCCCTGCCGGGTGATACGGAAGATTACGGAAGAGGACCGGAATACCTATTTCAAAGACCGGCCGGTGGATGAAGAAGCCCGCCGACACATGGAACAGATGTGGGAAACAGAAAACGACCCTTCGAAATATCCCTGCGCAGACTAGAGCAGATTCTTCCGCCACCGGGGCCAGGTCCCTGTGGCGGATAACATTTGGCACAATCCACCGCCGCCAGAGGGACCTGTCCCCAGTGGCTGGCGGCCCGATGATGGTAGGTGGCGGAAAAAAACCGCCGGAGGGACCTGTCCCCGGTTGCGGGAGGTCCCATTTCATGGTACAATGATTTTTATAAATTTGGGGGAAAAAATAAGATATCCCGAAAATACTATCAGGAGGTATGAATTTGATTTACGATTACACCATTACAACCGGTAAAGGTGAAGCCTTGAATCTGGCGGATTATAAGGGGAAAGTTATCATGGTAGTTAATACGGCGACCGGCTGCGGATTTACTCCTCAGTATGCACCGATTGAGCAGATGTATCTGGATTATCATGACAAAGGGCTGGAAATTCTGGATATTCCCTGCAATCAGTTTGGCGCTCAGGCGCCGGGAACCGATGATGAGATTCATGAATTCTGCACCGTTCATTTCAACACCACGTTCCCTCAGATGAAGAAATCGGATGTGAACGGGGAGAATGAACTTCCGCTTTACACCTGGCTGAAATCTCAGAAAGGTTTTGCCGGATTTGATGAGCATCCTTTTAAGGAACTGCTGGAGAAAATGTTCTCCGAGGCGGATCCGGACTGGGCTTTGAAGTCGGACATCAAGTGGAATTTTACCAAGTTCATCATTGACCGGGAAGGAAATGTTGTGGCACGCTTCGAACCCACCGCGGATATGGCCAAGGTGGAAGAGTGCGTGAAAGCGTTGCTGTAAACATGAGAGTGTGAGAGGGAGGCTCGTATGAAACGTATTTTTTATTTGTTTTCATTGCTGGCGCTGATGATTGTATTTGGTGGTATGGATGCGCAGGCCGGAACCGGCAAAGCAGTGGTGCTGAATCATGACACCCTGACACTGGTTCCCGGACAGACCGAGCAGCTGGAGATGTGGGTTGGAAATGCTGTTGCAGCTCCTGTAAGCTGGAAATCCAGCAAGTCTTCCGTGGCGACTGTCACGAAAAAGGGGATCGTGAAGGCGAAAAAAGCGGGTAAATGCACCATCACCTGTAAGACAGGATTTGGTTACAATCTTTCCTGCAAGGTTACGGTTCGCAGGACCATAGAGATCTCAAAATACCTGAATAAATCTTATACGAAGCTGCTTAAGGCAGAGAGCAAATATGTAAAGATTGAAAAAGCATATAGTGATCCCCTTGGGGAGAACAATCTGTATCTCTTCCCGGACAATTCGTTGTTCTTCCGCTATAACAAAAAGAACAATAAGATTTCTGTCCTGCAGAATGCGTATGACCCGGCGCTTACACTGTATGGCAGTGCCCTGGGGATGAAGGCGAAGACCTCCCACAAGACGCTGAAAGCCAATAAATGCGTATATAAAAAGAAAATGACCAATCCCAGCAGCGGCCGCACCATTTTATATTATGAGAAGAGTGGTCATACCATTGAGATCACGATCCGTGAAGGCAAGGTCGAATTCTTCAAGTGGTACTAATAGTAGTTGGCGGACAGACAATCCGGTTTTCAGGCGGTGGCAGACGCCGGAGTGGATGAAGTATTAAGTAGTGACAGGAGAATTTAAAATGAAATCAGATGTTATCAATGTATCAAGTACCGGTGCCGGTCTTGCAGAAGCACTGGAGCAGGTAGAGGCAGTTGCCGTTTTCAAAAAGCTGACGAAGAAACAGACATTGCATCTTCGTCTGCTGGCCGAAGAGATGGCAGGAATGCTTCACGCGATCACCGGTGAAATCGACGCAAAATTCTGGATTGAAGATAAGAAGAAAGACTTTTCTCTGCATCTGGAGACAGAGACCTTCATGAACACTTTGAAGAGAGAAAAGCTGCTGGCGGTCACCACCTCCGGGAAAAATGCAGCCGCAAAAAGCGTCTCCGGCATGATCCGGGATCTATTCGTGAGAGCCTTCGAACCGATCGATGATGACATTACCGGCGCCTATGCCGCCGGCTGGATGACATCCGCCATGGACCGCCCCGAAGCCTCCGTGATGGCCGCACCCATGTGGTCCTTCAACCGCTACCGGAGTTCGATTTCCGAATCTGACCCGAAGACGAAAGAGGAATGGGATGAGTTGGAGAAATCCATCATCGCCAACATCGCGGACGAAGTGAAGATCTTCATCTACGAGCGGAAAGTCGAACTGGTTATTTATAAGAAATTCTAAAGATATTGAGTCAGAAGGGACGGTTCTTATTGACTCATTGCATGCAATGAGTCAATAAGAACCGTCCCTTCTGACTCATTTCCTGCGGAGTGGTAAGATGAAAACAATTTTGTTTTTCGGAGATTCGAATACCTATGGCTATGATCCCAGGGGGATCTGGGAGGATCGGTATCCGGCCCGGAACCGTTGGGTGGAGCAGCTGAAGCGGGAGGCGGACGGTACCGGATGGGAGATTCGGGCGGATGGGTTGAACGGGCGGAGAATTCCGGTGTCGGAAGCGGAGAATGAATATGCGGCGCAATTGCTCTGTGCCCTTCCGCCGGAGAGCCTGTTTGCGCCTATGCTGGGAACAAATGATCTCCTGGAGTATGCGCTTCCCAATGTGGACCGGGTAGCTAAGAGGATGGAAAACTGGATCCGGAGGCTGCAGCCGCTTCGGCCGGATGTGCGATGGCTGCTGTTGTCACCGCCGCGGATGGGCTCAGAGAGATCGGCGGATCTTGTGATGGTGCGTTTCCATAAGGCGGGGAAGATGCTGGCGGATCGCTACAGAGAACTGGCGGACCGATATGGGATGGATTTCATCGACACGACGGAATGGGAAATCCCCCTGGCCTTTGATGAAGTGCATTTTTCAGATGAAGGGCATCTTACCTTCGCGGAACATATGGCAGAAAAACTGGGTGAGATGTACGCTCCGTGAGGATGGAGGTGTGGGATGGAAGAAGAAAAGATCATTCATACTATGGGAGACGGCAACTGCGGCGGCAGGTGCATTATCCATGTACATATGAAAAACGGGGAAATTGACCATCTCTCCACGGATACACCGGAGGCGGCGGGGGATGCGGTTCCTTTGACAGCCTGCATGCGGGGAATGAATTATCACCGGACTTTTCTGGGTGAGGACCGTCTGCTTTATCCCATGCGTCGGATCGGAGAGCGGGGGGAAGGAAAATTTGAACGCATTTCCTGGAAGGAAGCGGTGGAAATCATTACCAGTGAATGGATTCGGATCCGAGATACTTACGGACCGGAGTCGCGTTATGTGAATTATGGTACCGGGGTGAGCGGAGCGCTGTCCGGACGGCAGTTCGCAAAACGGCTGCTGTACCTCGATGGAGGCTGCCTGGGATATTACAATTCTTACTCCACCGCCTGTACGGGCCTTACGACAGAGCTGATGTATGGAACCCGGGAGAGCGGGAATTCTCCCTGTACCTGGCTCGACAGCAAATTGATTATTCTCTGGTCTCATAATCCGCTGGAGACGAAATTTGACTGTGAGACCATGTATTATCTTCGCAAGGCAAAGGAGAAAGGAATTCCGATCCTTTCGGTAGATCCTCGGATAACAGATACTGCCATTGCACTGGAGGCAGAATGGATTCCGGTGCGCCCTGCCACGGACAGTGCCCTGATGGATGCCATGGCCTATGTGATTCTGACCGAAGGGCTGGCAGACCGGGCGTTTCTGGACCGCTGCTGCCTGGGTTTTGATGAGAAGCACATGCCCGCGCCGTATCGCCCGGACAATGGTGATGGAAGGCCGGAGAGCGTGGAACACTACCATCAGAACAACGGAACTGCGATGCCGGAGGACATGGAAGGTGACCGTCCGAGGTGTCGCGGGGAAATGCCGGAGAGTGTGGAGTCGTACCTCTTGGGCCGCCGGGATGGCATTCCGAAGACTCCGGAGTGGGCGGAGGCAATCACCGGTACTCCGGCCGAGACGATCCGCAGCCTGGCCAGACGCTACGCCACGGCCAAACCCGCGGCGCTGATCCAGGGCTGGGGGGCGCAGCGAAATGCCTGCGGGGAGCAGAGCGTGCGCGGAGCTATTCTCTTGGCATGCATGACGGGAAATGTGGGAATCCCCGGGGGATGGGCCGCCGGCGCCGGCGACTACACGATCCACGAGAGACCCTCCTTGCCGGTGGGGAAAAATCCCTGCGGGAAGAGTATCCCGGTGTACCGCTGGACCGATGCCCTGGAGCGGGGAACCGAACTGACAGAACAGGATGGCCTGCGGTGTGAGAAACCTTATGCTCCGGTGACGCCTGCATCTTCATCGGCACGTTTTGCCTCGGAAGCATCTGTGGATTCAGCGGATGCTCCTTGTCTCTCCTCCAATATAAAAATGCTGGTCAATATTGCGGGAAACTGTCTGATCAATCAGCACGGGGATATCAACCATACGGCGGAATTGCTGAGAGACACTTCCCGGTGCGAATTCATTGTCGTGAGCGATCTTTTCATGACAGCCAGCGCGAAATTTGCCGATATTTTGCTGCCGGGCGTATCCATGTTTGAATATGAAAACATTGCCATGCCCTGGCAGTATGGGGAATTTCTTGGTTTCTGCAACCAATGTATCGAACCCCTGGGAGAATGCCGCCTGGAATACGACTGGCTGTGTGAGGTGGCTGAAGGCCTGGGGCTCCGGGAAGAATTTTCCCAGGGGCGGACATGGGGCGAATGGCTGCGGTTTATTTACGACGATCTGAGGAAGAGGGAACCCGAACTGCCGGATTACGACAGCTTCCGGGAGGCCGGAATCTACCGGTATAAAGGGCATTCACCGAAAATAGCATTTGAGAAGCAGCGGCAGGATCCGGAGACATATCCCTTCCCGACTGCCAGCGGGAAAATCGAACTGTTTTCGCCGAAGGTGTGGGAGAAGGAAATGAATGGTAAGATCGAGCGGAGCGGTAAGGCAGAAACAAAATTCCCGGCCATTCCCCGCTATGTGGAACCGCCGGAAGGCCCTCAGGATCCTCTCCGGGAGAAATATCCCCTGCAGCTGGTGGGCTGGCACACGAAAAGCCGCTGCCACAGCATTCACAACAACAACGAAACACTGCGCAGACGGGATCCCCATACACTTTGGATTCATCCGGAGGATGCCGCTGCCCGAGACATCAAAGACGGCGACCGGGTGCTGGTATATAATGACCGGGGGAAGGTCCAGGTACCGGCGAAGGTAACCGATCGCATTATGCAGGGCGTGACGGCATTGCCCCAGGGGGCCTGGTACCGCCCGGAGGAAACAGCCGGGCACCCGGATAAAACAGCACTTAAAAAGGCAGCTATGGCAGAGACGGAGATAGAGTACGGAGCTCCAGAGGGCAGAGCAACCCCAGGACCGACAGACATCGGCGGCTGTATCAACACTCTGACATCCCTGCAGACCACGCCCTTCACCCACGGAAATGCCCAGCACACAAACCTGGTCCAGGTAACACGGGTGCAGACTGGGACGGAGAAGTCATCACGGGACGCGATCAGCAAGTAGACTCTGACAAATTAGAAAAGAGCGATTGCAGAAAAGTGAATCGGGTGTTATAATGGGAAAGGTTATGATGCAATGAGTCAGAGGGGACGGTTCTTTTTGACTCATTGCTCGCAATGAGTCAAAAAGAACCGTCCCCTCTGACTCATAATATACTAAGGAGGTCATTGAAATGGCACTTGTTACTTCTACCGAGATGTTTAAGAAGGCTTACAATGGCGGTTATGCTATTGGTGCATTCAACGTAAACAACATGGAGATCGTTCAGGGTATCACCGAAGCAGCTGCTGAGCTGAAATCCCCGCTGATCCTGCAGGCATCCGCCGGCGCAAGAAAATATGCAAACTCCATTTATCTGGTAAAACTGGTTGAGGCGGCTGTTGAGCTGCATCCGGAGATCCCGATCGTTCTGCATCTGGATCACGGCGCTGATTTCGCTA
>CAMOYN010000109.1 GCA_946630035.1 uncultured Lachnospiraceae bacterium | reverse complement strand
TTGACCGGGTAGTGGATAAATACCTGAGCAAATATCCCATGCATCTGGAAAATGCACTGTCAGAGCTTTCCACTGTGCGGAATCTGTATCCATACATGGAAGTCAATCCCTATAAGGACTGGCTGGTGAAGGCGAAGGAATATACTTCCTTGCTGGATCCGGAGGTGCCGGTTCCCGAGGTGCGGAAGGTGGGAGCGGAGGAAGCCATCGATATTATCCGGGAGACCCAAGGGCTGATCCGTCAGAAAACCCGCCGCCAGGATAAACTCCGGGAAAAGCTGACCGAGAAGAAAGAACTGATGACCCAGCTGGCACCGTTCCGGGTGCTGCCGGTGGATGTGTCGGAAATCTTTAAATTCCGTTTCATCCGATGCCGGTTCGGGCGGGTATCCAAGGAGTACTACCATAAACTGGAAGAATACGTCTACGATAACCAGGATGTGATCTTCTGCAAGACCGTGGCCGAGGACGATTATGTCTGGGGCATTTACTTCGCACCGGGCGGCCGACTGGAAGCCGTGGACGCCGTCATGTCTTCCCTGCATTTCGAGCGGACGAGACTTCCGGACTCCTATGAAGGCACCGCGGCCGAGGCGTACCGCAATCTGCAGAAGGAATGCCGCAGACTGAACAAGAAAATCGACAGTCTGCAGAATGAAATCCGGGAGGAACTGGCGGACAAGGCCGGATTCCTCTGGCAGGCCAGGAAAAAACTGGAGAGCATGACCTTCAACTTCGATGTCCGGAAACTGGCCGCCTGCACCAAGGAGCAGCAGAATACCTTCTATATTCTCTGCGGGTGGATGACGGAAAAGGATGCGGCCCATTTCCAGAAAGCGATCGCCGATGATTCGAAGATCTACTGCATCGTGGAAGAACCGGCGGACAATCCCCAGGTGACACCTCCGACGAAGCTGAAGAACCGGAGACTGTTCCGTCCCTTCGAGATGTATGTGAAGATGTACGGTCTGCCTTCTTATAATGAAGTAGATCCCACGGCCTTCGTGGCCCTCACCTATGCCTTCATCTTCGGAGCGATGTTCGGCGATCTGGGACAGGGGCTGCTGCTGTGCCTGGGTGGGTTTGCCCTCTACAAATACAAGCACATACCGCTGGCAGCCATCATCGGTACCGCCGGAATCTTCTCCGCCTTCTTTGGCCTGATGTTCGGCAGTATCTTTGGATTTGAAAATATCATAGACGCCGTCTGGCTGCGCCCGAAGGAAGCCATGACCAACCTTCCACTGATCGGAAATCTGAACACGGTCTTCGTGGTAGCCATCGCCTTCGGCATGTTCCTGATCATGGTAACCATGATTTTCCACATCGTGAATGCCGTCAAGGCCCACCGGGAAGGAGATAAATGGTTTGACACCAACGGCGCCGCAGGACTGGTCTTCTACGCCATGCTGACCATCATGCTGTTCCTGTACATGACCGGCCACAAACTGCCGCCCACAGGAATCGTACTCGCCTGCATCCTGCTGCCTCTGCTGGTGGTCGCCATGAAAGAACCACTCAGCAATCTGGTGGAGAAGAGAAAACCGCTGATCGAAGACGGTATCGGCATGTTCCTGGTTCAGACATTCTTTGAAATGTTTGAAACCCTGCTCAGCTTCTTCTCCAATACCCTTTCCTTCGTCCGTGTCGGCGCCTTCGCAGTCAGCCACGCCGCCATGATGGAAGTGGTACTGATGCTGGCAGGCGCCGAAAACGGAGGCCACATCAACTGGCTGGTCGTCATACTCGGCAACCTGTTCGTCTGCGGCCTGGAAGGCCTGATCGTAGGCATTCAGGTCCTCCGTCTGGAATACTATGAAATGTTCAGCCGGTTCTACCGCGGCGACGGAAGAGAATTCCGCCCCTTCGGACAGCCTAAAGAGAATAACTAAATGTAAAAATGTTGCAAACCCAGGTCCGCTATAAGCGGTGCCCTCTTCCCGGCAAAAATGTTTCTCATAGGGGATGATCCGCAACGCCGGTACTTAGCGAACCGAGCTCGCAGAGCGAAGGTGAGGTTAGTACCGCTGCGTGAGGACTGAGCGCAAGCGCATCCCCGAGAGATCATTTTTGCCGGGAGAAGGGCACGGGTTATGGCGGACTGGGGAATAGAAATATTTGAAAATGATTTAAATGAGGAGGTTCTCAAAAATGAATACGTGGATTACAGTAACTATGCTGGCAGCCCTGATTTTAAGCTTCATCCTTCCCTGGACTTATTTCCTGCGGGGAGAGCGCAGCGCAAAGAGATACAAGAGATCTCTGGCCGTGAACTGCCTTTCTTTCTTCGGACTGCTGCTGGTGGCAGCGGTTGCCATGTTCTCCGGAAGTACAGCTGTGTTCGCTGAGGGAGAGACCGCAGCAGCCTCCGGCCTGGCCACCGGTCTGGCCTATGTCAGCGCAGCGGTAGTTACCGGTATGTCCTGCATCGGCGGCGGTCTGGCCGTAGCCAGTGCAGCCAGCGCAGCTCTTGGCGCCATCAGTGAAGATTCCAGCATCCTTGGTAAATCCCTGATCTTCGTAGGTCTGGCCGAAGGTGTCTGCCTGTACGGCCTGATCATTTCCTTCATGATTCTGGGTAAAGTGTGAAAACAACGAGCCCAAAGTCGTTGGAAACAACGAGTCCAAAGTCATTGGAAACAACGAATCCAAAGTCATCGGATCAAACGAGAACATTGGAAAGGCAAAAGTTATGAAAATGTTTGTCATTGCCGATAATTCAGATACCCTGACCGGTATGAGACTGGCCGGTGTGGAGGGTACAGAAGTTCATACCGGAAGTGAACTTCGCGAGGCTCTGGCGGAAGCAGTGGCAGATCCCGAAAACGGAGTAATATTGCTGACGGAGAAGTTCGGCCGTGAATTTCCGGAGATTGTGAACGAGGCAAAACTGAGCCGGAAGCTGCCGCTGATCCTGGAGATTCCGGACCGGCACGGTACCGGCCGGAAACCGGATTTCATTACCTCTTATGTCAATGAGGCAATCGGACTGAAGCTGTAAATCGCGCTTCTTACAGGATCCCAAATACTTCTCACAGAGGATTATACGGAAATATGAATTTAGAAGAAAAACTGGAGAATTTTTATAATACATCGATGGAGGATGCCCGTCAGGAGAGTGCAAAGGAACTGAAGGGCTATCGGAAAGCGCTGAAAAAGATTTTCACAGAGCATCAGGAAGAGGCTGTCCGCAAGCAGAAACTGACACTGCAGACGGAGACCACCGAGAATCAGCAGATCAGCAATATGGAGATTGCCCGGGAACAGATGGCGATGAAACGTGAGATCAGCCAGAAAGAAGAGGAACTGACGGAGCAGCTGTTTGCGGAAACAAAGGAACTGCTGGCGGATTTTAAGAAAAAGCCGGAGTATCTGGCGCTTATGGAACGTCAGGTGAAGTATGCCTGCGACTTTTCTCAGGGAGAGCAGTTCATCCTGTACATCGATCCTTCGGATGAACCGCATCTTGCCAGACTGCGGGCCGCGGCGACGGAAAATGCGCAGATTCTGGTGTCGAAGGAAGAGTTCGGAGGGGGAACCCGCGCCGTACTGCATTCCATGAATATATTGATTGACAATTCCTTTAAAAAACGCTTTGCCGAAGTAAAAGAAGACTTCCGGCTGAGTCATGCTCTTTGAGCCGGCTGGAAAAAAGGAAAGCTGTGAGAACGGCACAGATCAGGAAATTGCCGTTTGAAGGGAAAGGAAACTGGAAAAATGTCAAAAACGGGAATTATTTATGGCATCAACGGGCCGGTAATCTATCTGAAAGGGAATACCGGCTTTGAAATGTCTGAAATGGTATATGTGGGAGAAGAGCGTCTGGTGGGTGAGGTCATCCGCCTGACCAGGGACACCACTACAATCCAGTGTTTCGAAGAGACGACCGGCCTGAAACCCGGGGAGACCGTGGAAGCCACCGGAGATGCTGTCTCCGTATTGCTGGGACCGGGAATCCTTCACAATATTTTTGATGGTATCGAGCGTCCCCTGAGCGAGATCGCGCTGCGGTCCGGCAAGTACATCAGCCGGGGTGTCAGTGTCGACTCCCTGGATACGGAAAAGAAATGGAAAACCCACATGGTGATCCGGGAAGGTGAGCTGGTTACCGGCGGGACGATTATCGCGGAAGTGCCGGAGACTGCCACCATTGTGCACAAATCCATGGTGCCGCCGACCCTTTCCGGGCGGATCGTGAGCGTGGTCGCGGATGGTGAATATACGATCAAGGATACGGTGGCGGTGCTGGAGCAGAAGGACGGAACCCAGGTGGAACTGAAACTGGCTCAGAAATGGCCGATCCGTATCCCCCGGCCGACGGACAAGCGGTTCCCCGCGTCCACTCCGCTGATTACCGGGCAGAGAATCCTGGATACCTTATTTCCTCTGGCCAAGGGCGGCACGGCTGCCATCCCCGGAGGATTCGGTACCGGAAAAACCATGACCCAGCATCAGATCGCCAAATGGTCCGATGCGGATATCATTATTTATATCGGCTGCGGAGAGCGCGGCAATGAGATGACGCAGGTTCTGGAGGAGTTCGGGGAACTGACGGACCCGAGAACCGGGCAGCTTCTGATGGAGCGTACCGCGCTGATTGCCAACACTTCCAACATGCCGGTGGCCGCCCGTGAAGCCTCCATCTATACCGGGGTGACACTGGCAGAGTACTACCGGGATATGGGATATGACGTGGCCATCATGGCCGACTCCACTTCCCGCTGGGCCGAGGCTCTCCGGGAATTGTCCGGACGTCTGGAGGAGATGCCGGCGGAGGAAGGTTTCCCGGCGTATCTGGCATCCCGCCTGTCGGCTTTCTATGAGAGAGCCGGCCACATGCAGAATCTGAACGGGACCCAGGGATCGGTTTCGATCATCGGAGCTGTCTCCCCCCAGGGCGGTGACTTCTCCGAGCCGGTGACCCAGAATACGAAGCGTTTCGTGCGCTGTTTCTGGGGGCTGGATAAATCTCTGGCCTATGCGAGACACTATCCGGCGATTCATTGGCTGACCAGTTACAGTGAATATATGGAAGATCTGGCACCCTGGTACAAGAACCATGTATCGGCCCGCTTCCTGGATGACCGGAACCAGCTGGTGACTCTGCTGAATACGGAGAGCAGCCTGCTGGAGATCGTAAAACTGATCGGTGCCGATGTTCTGCCCGACGATCAGAAACTGGTGCTGGAGATTGCCCGTGTCATCCGCCTGGGCTTCCTGCAGCAGAATGCCTTCCACCCGGACGACACCTGCGTGCCGATGGAGAAGCAGTTCAAGATGATGGAGACCATCCTGCATCTGTACCGGAAATCCAGAGAACTGGTTACCATGGGCCATCCCATGTCGGTTCTGAAGGAAGATACGATTTTTGATCGTATTGTTACCATAAAATACGATGTCCCCAACGATAAGCTGGAGATGTTCGATGAATATGACAAGGCCATCGACAAGTTCTACGACGATGTGCTGGCCCGCAATGCGTAAGGAGGGGACGACGGATGTCAATTGAATATCTGGGGCTCAGTGAGATCAATGGTCCCCTGGCCGTCCTGGAGGGAGTCCGCGACGCCTCCTTCGAGGAAATTGTTGAATTTACGGTGAATGGCGGAGAGAAAAAACTGGGACGTATCGTAGCCATTTATGATGATAAAGCGATCATTCAGGTGTTCGAGGGCACGGACAACATGTCCCTGGTCAACACCCACACCCGTCTGACCGGACGTCCCATGGAGATTGCCCTCTCACCCGATATCCTGGGCCGTACCTTTAACGGAATCGGAAAGCCCATTGACGGTCTGGGAAATATTTCTTCCAATATTATGAGAAATATCAACGGTCTTCCGCTGAACCCGGTGACCCGGGAATATCCCCGGAACTTTATCCAGACCGGTATTTCCGCCATCGATGGTCTGACGACACTGATCCGCGGACAGAAACTCCCGATTTTCTCCGGAAACGGTCTGCCCCATGACAAACTGGCGGCACAGATCGTGCGGCAAGCTTCCCTGGGAAGTGGCTCCGATGAGAAATTCGCCATCGTATTTGCTGCCATGGGTGTCAAATATGACGTGGCAGAATTCTTCCGCCGCACCTTCGAGGAGAGCGGCGCCGGCGATCATGTGGTCATGTTCCTGAACCTGGCGAACGACCCCGTCGTGGAACGTCTGATCACCCCGAAGGTGGCACTGACTGCGGCCGAGTACCTGGCCTTTGAATGCGGTATGCATATCCTGGTTATCCTGACCGATATCACCGCCTTCGCCGAAGCCATGCGTGAGGTATCCTCTTCCAAGGGCGAGATCCCCTCCCGAAAAGGATATCCCGGGTACCTCTACAGTGAACTGGCGACCCTGTACGAACGCGCCGGCATCGTAAAGGGTGTGGACGGCTCGGTGACACAGATCCCGATTCTGACCATGCCCAACGACGATATCACCCACCCGATCCCCGACCTGACCGGCTATATCACCGAGGGACAGGTCGTACTGGAGCGCTCCCTGCACGGCAAGGGAATCTATCCCCCCATCAATGTACTGCCCTCCCTGTCACGACTGATGAAAGACGGCATCGGCGAGGGATATACCCGAAAAGATCACCAGGACGTAGCGAATCAGCTGTTCGCCTGCTACGCCAAGGTAGGAGATGCCAGAGCCCTGGCCTCCGTCATCGGCGAAGACGAACTGTCCGCCCTGGATAAGAAATACCTGGAATTCGGTACCGCCTTCGAGCACCATTTCGTAGGACAGGGTGATACAGAAAACCGCTCCATCACAGACACACTGGAACTGGGCTGGAAACTTCTCCGGATGCTCCCGAGAGAAGAACTGGACCGTATCAATACAAAGATCCTGGACGAGTGGTACGATAAAATCGAAGAGTAACCCACTACCGGGCCGCCACCGGCAAAAAAGGAGATGATGATTTGGATCCCAATACGTTTCCGACGAAAGGAAATCTGATTGCAGCCAAGAATTCTCTGGCATTATCCCGCCAGGGCTTTGAGCTGATGGATAAAAAACGGAATATCCTGATCCGGGAGCTGATGAATCTGATCGATGAGGCGAAGGACATTCAGGGACAGATCGACAGTACCTTCCGGGCCGCTTATGAAGCGCTTCAGATGGCGAATATCGAGCATGGCCTCCGCTATGTACAGGAGATCTCCCATACGATTCCCGTGGAAGATTCGGTCCGGATCAAGACAAGAAGTATCATGGGGACGGAGATCCCACTGGTGGAGGCAGAACCTTCCGGAGCGAATCCCACCTATGGTTACTACAGCACACGGAAATCTCTCGATGAAGCCCGCTCGGCGTTCGAAAAGGTGAAAGAGCTGACGATTAAACTGTCTACCGTGGAAAATTCCGCCTATCGGCTGGCCTCCAGCATCAAGAAGACCCAGAAACGGGCCAACGCACTGAAGAATATCACGATACCTTACTATGAGGAGCTGGTGAAGAACATCGGCGATGCTCTGGAGGAAAAAGAACGGGAAGAATTTACTCGTCTGAAAGTGATAAAACGGATGCAGGGAAAGGCATAAAATTGCTTTTTACCCTTAAAGCCTTGACAGCAGACAGTGTTAAAGTTATTATGTTAGCGGATAAATGGCTGTATAACAGCAATAGAAAGAGGTGTCACAATGGCGAATATTGATTTGAGCAAGTACGGCATCATGGATGTCAAGGAGATCGTACACAACCCTTCTTTTGAGTTTCTGTTCGAAGAGGAGATGAAGCCGGAGCTGACCGGATACGATAAGGGACAGCTGACCGAGCTGGATGCCGTGAACGTTATGACCGGTATCTACACTGGCCGTTCCCCGAAAGACAAATACATTGTCATGGATGAGAATTCCAAGGATACCGTATGGTGGACCACCGACGAGTACAAGAACGACAACCATCCGATGTCTGAGGATGTATGGGCACAGATGAAGGATATCGCAAAGAAGCAGCTGTCCGGCAAGAGACTGTTCGTGGTAGATGCATTCTGCGGTGCCAACGAAGATACCCGCATGGCGATCCGTTTCATCATGGAAGTTGCCTGGCAGGCTCATTTCATTAAAAATATGTTTATCATCCCTACCGAGGAAGAGCTGGAGAAATTCGAACCGGATTTCGTTGTTTACAATGCTTCCAAGGCCAAAGTGGAAAATTATAAAGAACTGGGTCTGAATTCCGAGACCGTGGTAGCTTTCAACATCACCAGCCGTGAGCAGGTTATCATCAATACCTGGTACGGCGGCGAGATGAAGAAGGGTATGTTCTCCATGATGAACTACTATCTGCCGCTGAAGGGCATCGCTTCCATGCACTGCTCCGCCAACACCGATATGAAGGGCGAGAACACCGCCGTCTTCTTCGGACTGTCCGGAACCGGCAAGACCACCCTGTCCACCGATCCCAAGAGACTTCTGATCGGCGACGACGAGCACGGCTGGGATGACAACGGCGTATTCAACTTCGAAGGCG
>CAMOYN010000108.1 GCA_946630035.1 uncultured Lachnospiraceae bacterium | reverse complement strand
TCAATGAGACAGTAGGGACGGTTCTTTCTGACTCATTGGGCTCAATGAGTCAGAAAGAACCGTCCCCCATGTCTCATCCCAAAAAGGAGACAAAGGACCGTCCCCTGTCTCCTTCTGTCTTATCGGAGGAGGCTGGCGAACTCGGTCATGTAGCGGGTTCTCTCCTCGTCGGTCAGGGCCAGGAATTCTCCGAAGCGGTCGATGCCGATATATCCAGGGGAGAACAGCAGCTCTGTATATTCTTTCGTGGAGAAGTTATATTCTTCTTCCCATTCGGTGAGTTTTTTCAGGCCATAGTAGTAGCAGGTGAAGTATCCCGGTGAACTCTGATGGGCCTGTACCTGTTTTCTGGCGGTGATCCAGTCGAATCCCAGCTCGTCCTGATAGATTTTTACGGCTTCTGTCAGGGTGGCTCCGAAGTAGAACATCATCAGATCTACGTAGATCCGGACGGAGGCGTGGTGTCTGCGGTAGGCGACGAACAGGGGGAAGAAGGGGTCTTCTTCGTACACAGACTGGAAGGTTCTCTCGGTGCGGATCGCGGTTCCTTCCAGCAGCGGTACCAGTTTCGCCCCGATCTTTACCACTTCCGGGGTCTTGTCTGTGGCGGCGCGTACATACTGTACGTGATGGCCGGGGTAGGCTTCATGCATCGCATTCATCTTGATCCATCCATCGGTGATGTTCGGTACATTGTACTGGTTCAGGAACATCTGTCCCACGAAGGGCCGGATCCGGAAGTCGCCTCCCTCATATCCGCCCCAGGGATGGGTGTTGCGGCAGCATTCCGGCAGGGGGACGCAGATGCATTGCTCGTCCTCCGGCAGATTCACCATCTCATGGGCCAAGGCCCGGGTCCGCTTCAGATAGCCATTGGCTCTGGCAATCATTTCTTCCGCCGTCTCGCAGGGAGCACCGTACCGGAACAGCAGGTCATTGATTTCGGTCATGGTCTCCGGTGTTTTCTCCGGGATGTCCAGTGCCGCTGCAATGGAGAGAGCCTCTGCCCGGGTCTTCTCAATCTCCTCCCGATGCCAGGCCAGCAGTTCTTCCAGGGAAACCCCCAGCTGATCCTTTAACAGCAGCCGGTATTCCTCCGGGTCCATAACCACGGTCCGGTCGATCCCCTCCGTGAGGGCGGAGTCAAATCCGGAAAGATCCTGTTCCGTCTCATTTTCCGTTTCCTCACGGTCCCCGGCATGTTCCGGGGTGGATTTTTCACTGTCTCCAGCGCATTCCCCGGCATGTTCCGGGGTGGATTTTTCACTGTCTTCAGCGCATTCCCCTGCATGTTCCGGGGCGGATTTTTCCGCTTCTTCCTGCCATTTTCCGGCGTATTCTGCCGCCACTTCCTCCGAAATGCGGCACATTTTTTCCGCCATCTGACCATTTTCCGTCACGAAACGTTCCATGGCCTGATCCAGGCTCGTCCTCTGTTCCTGCGTAAATCCGGGAAAATATGCCTCAAGCCGGCCGCGGTCCTCCTGCACTTTGGAAGCCGTCTCTTTCAGCCCACCGGCGATGGATCCCAGTCGTTTTTTCACTGCCAGGGCGGCTTCCTGCTTCCTTCGCTCCTTATCTTCCTGCTTCTTTCCGGACTGTCCCGCTTCATAGATCTCTTCCGCCATCTGCTCCCGGATCAGAGCCAAAATCATCCCCCGGGCTTCCTCCAGCTCCCGGAAGCGGCGCAGCAGTTCCTCCAGACGGCATTCCTCCGGCTGATGGTTCAGGCGGGAAACGTTCTGCACCACACTGTCCAGGCCCATGTAGTGATTTTCCGGATGATGGCAGACCGAATTCAGCGCATATTTAAGAGAATCCATGAAATCCTCCAGAATATGCTTTACCAGCCGGAATACCGGATCCGGAGACGGCAGCGCCGCCACTCTCTCATTCAGTCCCTCCCAGTCCTTCCAGGCCGCCTCCCGGTTCGCCCGGTTGGGCACAAAAATGCTCCGCAGCTCAGGATTGCCTTCCCCACCGTTGCCGATCCGGTAGGAAAACAGGGCACAGTCCCGGTCCAGCTCCCGGTACTTTTTCAAAAGATCTGTTTCGTTCATCTTCTGTTATCCTTCTTACTTTATAATAAATGAAGCAATTTCCGGCAGGCAGACCGTAAACGATTCCCTGCCGAAAACACCTACGCCATCATATCATGCCTTTCCGTGAAAATCTACCCATTAATGAGTCAGAGGGGACGGTTCTTTTTGACTCATTGGACTCAATGAGTCAAAAAGAACCGTCCCCTCTGACTCATTTTAGTGATAAAAGTCGTAACAATCTTCCCTTGTGCAATAGTCCATTTTCAGTTACTATTGTGATGGTGAAAAGGAATTGTAGATTATGGAATCGGAAGACCGGGTCTTCCGGAAAAGGAGTAAAAAATGGAAGTGTTTTACCGAATCGTCTCTATGTTAGGCGGATTGTCCCTTTTCCTCTACGGCATGCGTATTATGGGGGACGGACTGAAGGGTAGTTCCGGTGGTGCCATGAAAGTGGCGCTGGCCAAGGTGACGAACAAACCGATTATGGGTTTTCTCCTGGGTCTGCTGGTTACCTGTATGATCCAGAGTTCCACCGCCACCATTGTTCTGACCGTCGGTCTGGTCGGTGCGGGCTTCCTTACCTTCCGTCAATCCATCGGCATCGTTCTGGGTGCCAATGTCGGTACCGCGATTACAGCTCAGATCATCCGTCTGATGGATGTTCAGGCGGGAGCCGGCAGTATTCTCTATTTCTTCAAATCAGATAATCTTGCTCCTCTGGCTCTTACCATCGGTATTGTCATGATCATGTTCGTAAAATCCCGGAGTGCGGATACCATCGGTACCATCTGCATGGGCTTTGGTATTCTCTTCGTCGGTCTGATGAATATGAGCAGTGCTGTCAGCAGCATGGGAGATGCGCTGAGCGGGCTTCTTACCTCCTTCGAGGGAAATTATTTCTTCGGTTTTCTCTCCGGTGTGCTTGTCACCGGTATCATTCAAAGTTCCTCAGCGGTAATCGGTATCCTGCAGTCTGTGGCCAGTTCCGTGGGTCTGAAGTTCTGCGCGGTTTTCGCTGTCATTATCGGTGTCAATATCGGTGACTGCCTGACGACCTTCCTGGTATGCCGGATCGGTGCCAACCGGGAGCAGATCCGTACCTGTCTGATTCATATTATTTATAATATATTTGCCGCCACTATGATATTCTGTACCGTAGGGATTCTCCGAACCGTGGGTGTTTTAAATGATGACCTCTGGTTCATGACATTGAAATCCGGCGGTATCGCCAATGTTCACGGACTGTTCCGTCTGGTTCCGGCGGTTCTTCTCCTTCCCCTGTCCGGCCTTTTCGCCAATATAGCCGAAAAGATCGCTCCGGATCTTCCGAGAGATAAGGAAGACGATGAGCTGGCCGCCGGTTTCCGGGAGCTGGATGTGCATCTGCTCAGCAACCCCCGCCTGGCTCTGGAGGAGTCCGGACAGCTGATCGGACAGATGGCAAATCATGCGATTATCAACTACAATTCTGCCGTAGAGCAGGTATATAAGTTCGATGAGAAACGAAATTCCCGCATTGCACAGCGTGAAGATCTGATCGACCGGATGGCCGACGCCTCGAATCAGTATGTCATCGCCGTCTTCCCCTACATCAAGCTGGGAACGGACCGCCGCAGTCAGGTGTTCCAGGTGCAGGCCCTCGCCTGCTTCGAGCGAATCGGTGACCTGGCGGACCACATGAGGGAAAACACCCTGAAGCTCCATGAGGCCAAAAAGGAGTTCTCCGACGCCGCCAAGAAGGAAATGCGGATCGCCACCGATGCCGTACGGGATATCCTGGATCTTACGGCGCAGGCCTATCATCAGGATGATCCGGCCATTGCCCGCATGGTAGAACCGCTGGAGGAGGTTATCGACGAACTGATCGATGATCTGAAGGAGCGCCATGTGAAACGTGTCACCCACGGCCTCTGCGATGTCTTCAATGGCATCGAATTCCAGAACATTCTGCAAAACCTCGAGCGTATTTCCGACCAGTGTTCCGATCTGGCGGTGTACCTCCTGGGCAAAACCGATGATGCCATCCGCGGCGAAGAACATCAGTACATTCACGACCTGCATCAGTCCGGAAGTCCGGAATACACCCGGTTGTTCAACGAAAATCACGCAAAATATTATGGCTTGCTGAACGCAGTAACTGCCAACCGCACCGAAGATGATAACCAGTAACTATAAATAAGTCAGAAGACATCGGACCGTATCCCTTGTCTCATCTGGGAGGAGGAGCGAAAATGGTTAACTATTCACTGAATTATCGCAAAGTCACAGAGGATAACCCCTATGGCCGTGAGAAGATCATAGAAATGTGCAGTCCCTGTCTGCCCCGGGCCGGCGAAATCGTCGAGTACCAGTTCTGGGAAGCGTCCACCGGCAATTACCACGCCAAAAAATATGTGGTTGAGACTGTGGAGCACTGGTATCAGGACGATACCCGCTACGGAATCAATCTGTTTGTGAAAGATCTGTAATTTAAGAATCTGTAAATAAAACGAAGGACGCCGAAGGGGACAGTGAAACTGTCCCCTTCGGCGTCCTTCTGGATATAGCTTTCGTCGTTCCCCGGATTAAGCTTTCGGGATATACCTTTCTGTTACTCTTCGCTCTCTGTTCCGGGTTCTTCCGCCGCAGCGCTTTCCTCCCCGGAACTGCTCTCACTCGCCGTCTCTTCACAGGATACGGCGAGTTCACAGGACTGACTCTTATAACGTATCTCATACACCGATTCGGTTCCGGCTTCCAGGGCGGAGGGGTTCTCCACCTCGGCATATCCGGTCACATCTTCCGAACTGCCATCGCTGTAATGAGCCGTCACCGAAAGTCCCTCTGCGCCGGTCTGAATCCGGGTTCCGGCAGACCGGGGTCCCTCATAAACCGCCTCCAGGGAGGTCACTTCTGTGGTGCAGGCGACCTGAAGATCTGCCACGTAGGATTTCCCGTTCCGATCACAGGTAAACTGCATCTTCGCGGTCTCCCCGGCCTCAAGCGTCACCGGATCCGGGTCTTCCATATAACATTCTTCCGTTACATCCAGCTTACTCCCGTCGCTGAAAATGGCATTCACTGTCACATTTTCCTGAGAAAACCCGATCTGGGTCCCCCGCTCTGTGCTGCCGGAGTAGACTGCTTCCAGGGAGGTCATCTTCGTCGAGCACTCCAGCGGCAATTCACAGTGGTAATTCTGCCCATACTGTGAGTAATCAAAGGCCAGCTGGCTGGTTCGGTCCGCTTCCAGCACCACCGGTTCGGCCAGTACCACCTCCGAAGTCACATCCCGCTCCGTGCCGTCATCCATCACGGCCAGAACCTTAAGCCCCTCGGAATCCTTATCCACCTTGACGCCCCGGGCAAGATCTCCGGTATACTCCGCCCGGATGCTCTGGATCACCTCGGTCTTGTATTCATCCAGCCGGATCTGTTTCAGCAGAGCCTCCGCCGCATCGGCGGTATAGTACTGGGACTGCACCCGGTAGCTCATGCGGAACCAGGAGCGGTCCGCCGCCACGATGGCCAGATACTCGGTAAAATTGATATTGCTCTCGTCGCTGCCCTGGATCACGCGGTAATTTCCCCGGCCCACGGACGCATCCAGCGCGCCATCCTCCGTGATCTTCACATTCTGCCCGGCATACTCCTGGGTCTGAATCGTGTCCAGGGAGACATTTTCCTCGCCCAGATACTCCACAACTTCACCACAGAGAATCCCGTTTCCGGTTCCGGACTGGCGCTCCACGGCGTAGGAATGGTAGTTCTGTTCCACCGTCTCCCAGGCCTCCGGCACTCCGATGACCAGCCCCCGCAGGGAAACCTCCTTCGAGGACCGGATGTCGGACAGAATGGAATCTTCAATCCGGACCGCCATGCTCCCCCGAAGCCGAATTAAAACGATTGCCAGTATCACCACAGCCACGACAATCAGCAGTATTTTCATTGTCGGCGGGCGCACAGCTTTTCTATTTTTCTCCATATAAAATCCTATCTACTCCTGCGGCATCCCCTTTGGCGCTTTCCCAAGCTCCGGGAATGACCTATTCCTGCGGTATCCCTTTTTGCGCCTCCCTGCGCTCCCGGAAAACTTCGTTGCCGGCTTTTCCGGTCAGGTGTTCCACGGTGATCTCCACACAGTACATCCGGCCGGAGGGTACGACCTCCTCGATCTCCTCCCGGCAAAGATCCGGGTAGTCTCTGGAAAATTTGTCCGCAATCCACCAGGAGATCTGCCGCAGTCCGGCCTCATCCTCGATGATGCGGGCCTTTCCGAATGCAATCACACTGATATAAGCGGTGGTCCGCTCTTTCGCCATCACCCGGTCCTGGGCCACCACACAGAATGAGACCTTCTCATTTTCGCGGATCGCATCAATCTTGTGCCCCTCCCAGGCGCAGTGAAAATAGATCTTCCCGTCCCGGTACACGTGGCTGAGGGGCACCGTGTAGGGATATCCATCATCCCCGATCACCCCCAGAACACCATGGGTAGCATCCGTCAGAATCTGCTCGCATTCTTCCTGCGAGAGCATCTGCTTAAATCTTCTCATTTTCCGAAACATATATTTCCCCCTGCCATTTTACATTACAACTTTGGAATGGCTCCACCCCTGCGGTTTTATCCCACCCCTCAGGTTTATTCCACGGCTGCAAGTTTCTCGTCCACTGCTGCGCGGATGGCCTTTACCTTCTCGTGGGAAACGGCTTTTTGTGTATCCACGGCATAGTAATAGAATTTGATCTTCGGCTCGGTGCCGGAGGGTCTCATGGCGAACCAACTGCCGTCCGTCAGATGATAAATCAGCACATTCGAGGCAGGAATGTCCCCGTGTCCGTTCTGATAATCAATGATTTCCTTTACCTGGAATTCACCGAAGTTCTGAGGTTTCTCCCGGCGGAAGGACTCCATCATCCGGCCGATCCGGGCCGCGCCTTCCTGTCCCTTCAGCACGATGGATACCTGCTCCTCGGCATAGTAACCATATTTCTGATAGAGGGAATCCAGATATTCGCCGATACTGCGCCCATCCTTGCGGCACCAGGCGGCGATCTCCATGATCAGCATGCCCGCGGCAATGCCGTCTTTGTCCCGCACGGCGGCTCCGGGAGCGCTGCCGATGCTCTCTTCATAACCGAAGAAATAGGTATAGCCATCCCGCTCCAGGTCGGGCATCCGACCACAGATATTCTTGAATCCGGTCAGTGCCTCATATACACGGATGCCGTAATCCTCGCAGATTCTGCGCCCGAAATCTCCGGTGACGATGGATTTGATCATGGCCGCCTTTTCGGGCAGCTTCCCGCTCTTCTTCATGCTCTCCGCCATGTAGGCGATCAGCAGAGCGCCGGTCTGGTTGCCGTTCAGGGACTCGTAGCCGCCGGCACCGTCGGCGATTTCCACGGCCATCCGGTCGCTGTCCGGATCCGTGGCGATCAGAACTTCCGCCCCCAGTTCCTTCCCCAGTTTCTCCGCCAGGGCAAATGCCTTCGTATCTTCCGGGTTCGGATATCCCACGGTCGTAAATTCCGGATCCGGATCCTTCTGCTCCGGGACGATGTGGAAATTCACAAAGCCCCGCTCGGCTGCCACCTGGCGCATGGGGATACTGCCCGCACCGTTCAGGGGCGTATATACCACCGGAACCGTCCGGTCCAGCTCCTCATCCGGCCGCTGCTGCAGGGACTTCACATAATCCAGATAATCCCGGTCCATTTCCTCGCCGAGCATATGCACCAGCCCCGCCTCTCTGGCCTCCGCCAGCGGCATCCGCCGAGGTGCATCAAAGAGCGACAGCGCCGTGATCTCCGCCTGCATTCCATCCGAGACCTTGCCGGAAATCTGGGCACCGTCCCCCCAGTAAACCTTATATCCATTGTATTCCTTCGGGTTGTGGCTCGCCGTCATATTCACACCGGCCACCGCATGCAGCTTCCGGATCGCATAGGACAGCTCCGGCGTCGGCCGAAGGGAAGGAAACAGCCACACTGCGATGCCATTTCCCGCGAAAATCTCCGCCGCCAGCTCCGAGAATTCCCGGGAATTATAGCGACAGTCGTAGGCAATGGCAACTCCCCGGGAGACATCCTCCCCGGACTGGTTGATATAATTCGCAATACCCTGGGTAGCTCTTCCCACGGTCTTCTCATTCATCCGGTTGGTACCCGCGCCGCAGATCCCCCGCAGCCCCGCCGTACCGAAGACAATCTCCTGATAAAAACGATCGGTAATCTCCTTCTCATCCTCGCTGATCGCCGCGAGCTCCGCTCTCATCGGATCCTCCGGAGAAAGGTGTTCCATCCAGTAATTATATATCTCTCTTGCGTTCATATTAAACCTCCCTGTCAAAAAAGTCCCGATATTTCCACAATTTTCACCCGTTACAGATATCTTAACAAAAGGAGTAAGAAAATTCAATCACAATCACACAGGGGAAGACAGAGGACTTCTTTGGAGACAGGGGGAGACAGGGGGCGGCAGGTTGGAGACAGGGGACGTACCTTTGTC
>CAMOYN010000107.1 GCA_946630035.1 uncultured Lachnospiraceae bacterium | reverse complement strand
AAATACTGTTTCTTATTGCAGATGGAGATCTTTCGTGCTACAATATCTCTGTATAGACGGAGAAAACTGTACCTGATGGGCTGGCGTAGTGGATTGCCAGACACCGGAAACAGTCGCTTCGGTTAAACGGGCTCCATGGTGAGCTTGGAATCAGGGGAAAGGAAGTGCGTCAAGATGATTGGAGCAGCAGCAAGTATTGCATGTAAGAGAAATAACAAGATCCGTATCCGGGTTCTGCCGGGGCATTTTGCCATGACACATTCCCATACGAATTACTATGTGGACATCATGGATGCCAAACTCAGCCAGGCCATGGCCTGTGAAGCGGCGAATACTCTGACAGAGAATTTTACCTATGAGAAGAAGATCGACACCATCGTCTGCATGGACGGCAGTGATATCATCGGCGCCTATATGGCCAGAAACCTGGCCCGCGGCGGTATGTTCTCCGTCAACGGCGGCGATATCTACGTAGTAAAGCCGGAAAATGAGCAGTCCAGCCAGATGATCTTCCGGGACAACATCCAGCCTATGATCAAGGGGAAAAATGTCCTGATTCTGTGCGGATCCGTAATCACCGGTAAGAATGTCAACAAGGCTATGAAGTGCGTGTCCTACTACGGCGGCACCGTGGTTGGTATCGCAGCGGTATTCTCTATCCTGGACGAAGTCGGCGGACTGCGGGTCAGCCACCTCTTCAGCAGAGAGGATATCCCCGGCTACGAAGCCGTAGACTACGCCGACTGCAAACTCTGCAAAGCCGGCGAGAAGATCGATGCCCTCGCCAACTGCTACGGATACTCCCGACTTTAAGGCGTTTGGGATTGCGCAGTGCGAAGTACGGAGCAATCCAGAGTATCAGGCATAACCAGGGGCCAAAAGAAAACCTAAAGAAACCCATAAACCGCTGTCGCGGACTGCGACAGCGGTTTTTTTCTAACAACCGATATCAGCATAATCCGACAAGGAAAAATGGAAGGAGATCAAAAATGAAGGTTCTGATGATTAATGGTTCTCCCCATGCGGAGGGAAATACGTCCATCGCCCTGCACGAGATGCAGAAGATCTTTGAGGTGGAAGGGGTGGAGACGACGATGCTCCACATCGGCAACAAAGCCATCCGCGGATGTGCGGACTGCGGGTACTGCAGCAGTCACGGAAAATGTGTATTTGATGATATGGTGAATGAGGCAGCGCCTCTGTTTGAAGAGGCGGATGGACTCGTGGTGGGGACTCCGGTCTATTATGGATCGCCAAATGCCACTCTGGTGGGGTTTCTGGACCGACTTTTCTTCAGTACACCCTTTGAAAAACGCATGAAAGTGGGGGCTGGCATCGTCTGTGCCCGCCGGGGAGGAAACACCGCCAGCTTTGATATGCTGAACAAATATTTCACCATCAGCCAGATGCCGGTGGCCTCGAGCCGCTACTGGAACCTCATCCACGGAACGGCACCGGGAGAGGCGGCAGGGGACGCCGAGGGTCTTCAGACCATGCGGATCCTGGCCCGGAACATGACCTTCCTGATGCGTTCCATCGCGCTGGGCAAGGAAAAATATGGCCTCCCCGAGAAGGAGGAAGGAGTTTTCACGAACTTTATCCGGTAAGTTCAATCTCTGACGCAGGATTCGCCTGGCGCGGCGCAGCAGGAGTGCGAAGGTGTTCCCGGGCGGTTGACTTTTACATAGGAGTTATATATAATCGGGGATATCGTGACCGGAACCGGCTCTCCGTGCTAACGATGGGAGTTAAATCCGATCGGTTTTCAGAGGATGATGAGTTTTATGGAATCTTCAGTTTTGGAATGGCTGAACCGGGCAGCAGAGCGCTGGCCGGATCAGTGTGTGTACGCAGATGAAAACCGGAGGCTGACCTTCGGTGAGATGGATGAATATACCCGGAGAGTGGGATCTTTTCTGGCAGCCCGGACGGAACCGGAGCAGCCGGTGGTCGTCATGACCGGGCGGCACGCTCTGACGCCTGCCTGCTATCTGGGAGTGGCTCGTGCCGGATGTTTCTATGTCCCCATGGATGCCACGATGCCGGAACCCCGGCTGAATCAGATCCTGGCGGTGACCGGCGCGGCATGGATGATTGCAGATGAGGAACACCTGGAAAAGGCCAGGAGTCTGCAGTTTGAGGGGGAGATCGCGGTGATGGAGGAGATCCTCGGGACACCGGTGGACGAGGCAGAACTGGCACAGGCCACCGAAGGTCTGACGGAATGTTCGCCCCTCTATGTGATTTTCACCTCCGGCTCCACCGGAGTGCCGAAGGGGGTCATTACCTCCCACCAATCGCTGCTCTGCTACATCGATGCCGTTTCCGAGGTGCTGGAGTTGGGCGAGGGGGATGTCCTCGGGAACCAGTCGCCCCTGGATTACATCGCGGCGATCCGGGATATCTACCTGCCGCTGCTGACCGGGGCCTCCACCTACATTATTCCGAAAAATGAGTTCGCGATGCCGGAGCAGCTCTTTGCGACCCTGAACCGGGAGCATGTGACGACACTTTGCTGGAGTACCGCCGGTGTGGAACTGCCGGCGAAACTGGGTGCCTTCAAGGTGGCCTCCCTTCCCGAACTGAAGACGGTTCTGTTCTCCGGCTCGGTTATCTCCAGCAAGCTGCTGAAGATCTGGCAGCAGAATCTTCCTTCCGTACGCTTTATTAATCAGTATGGACCTACGGAGGCGACGGCATCCTGCACCTACTATATTATAAAGGAAGAAATTCAGGACGATACGGTACTTCCCATCGGCAAACCCTACCGCCATTATGGAATCCTTCTTCTGAACGAGGACCTGACGGCCACGCCCCGGGGAGAGATCGGAGAGATCTGCGTAAAAGGCCCCTGCCTGGCCCTGGGCTATTATGGAAATGCGGAGAAGACCGCCGCATCCTTTATTCAGAACCCGCTGAACAGCAAGTACCGGGAGCTGATTTACCGAACAGGCGATCTGGGGCGGATGGCAGAAGACGGACAGCTGATGTTCGTCGGCCGGAAAGACCGCCAGATCAAACACATGGGCCACCGGATCGAGCTGGACGAGATCGAAGAGATGGCACTGCGGCTGGAGGGAGTGGATGAATGCTGCGCTCTCTATCAGAAAGAGAAGCAGCTTCTGTATCTGTTCTACACCGGGACGGCGGATGCCAAAACGATCACCCTGCATTTCCGGGAACAGCTCCCCGCCTTTATGGTGCCCCGCCGCATCCGGGCTCTCAATGCGATGCCCCGGCTGGCCAACGGGAAAAAAGACATGCGCGCTCTGCAGGAGATGCTGTGAGGATATGAAAGGATAAGCAGATCCTTTGGACTGCTGCAGATATATAAAACTGAAAACAATATATTATAAATGTTATAAGGAGGACTTATGGACGAATTGCTGCAGATTCTGGAAGATATGAGACCGGATGTTGACTTCGCTTCGGAGAAAGAACTGGTAACAGGAGGCATCATCGATTCCTTCGATGTGGTAGCTCTGGTAGGAGAGCTGGCGGATCAGTTTGATATCGAGATCGGACCGGAATATCTGATCCCCGAAAACTTCGACAGCGCCGAAGCCATCTGGGACATGATCCAGAGAATCCAGGAGGATGCCTGATACCAGGGTACAAAAGTCATGCAGAAATGAGTTTACTCATTTTGGCATGACCTTGGGACCCGCAAAAATGCCGAAAAGCAGCCATTTTTCGCAGAAAAATGAGCGGATTTGAGGCCTTTTAGGATTGCGGGAGTGCGAAGCACGGAGCAATCCGTGGTATCAGGATTAACCAGGCTCCCAACGTCATGCAAAAATAACAGAAAACGGAGAACCGGATGGATATTATATCACTGCAGTTTCTGGTATTCAGCGTAGTACTGGTAATTGCATTTTATCTTGTACCCAAACGTTTCCAGTGGTGGGTGCTATTAATTGCCAGTATGCTGTTTTACAGCGTATCTGGCATTAAAAATGTCATTTACATACTGATCACGGCCGCCTCTGTCTACGGGGCTACCTGCTATATGCAGAAGATCTCGGACGAGGAGAAGGCGTGGCTTGCGGCCAATAAGGCAACGGCCTCCCGCGAGGAGCGCTCTGCCATAAAAGCGAAGAATAAATCCCGGCGGCGCTGGGTGATGCTGGCAGCTCTTCTGCTGAACATCGGCCTGCTGAGCTGGTTTAAATATCTGCATTTCACCATTGCCCAGATCAACCGTATCCTGACGATGGCCGGCGCGGAAGGGATCCACGACACCTTCAAACTGATCGTGCCCATGGGTATTTCCTTCTACACCTTCCAGACCGTGGGATATCTGGTGGATGTGTACTGGAAGAAAGTGGAGGCGGAGAAGAATTTCTTCAAGGTCCTGCTGTTCACCTCCTTCTTCGCCCAGGTGACTCAGGGACCGATCAGTGAATTTAAACAGCTGACCGGGGAACTGTTCAAGGAACATACCTTCCTGTATAAAAACTATTCCTGGGGTATCCAACGGATGTTCTGGGGATTTTTCAAGAAAATGGTGGTGGCGAACATCCTGGCGGGCTATGTGAATGATGTATTTGCCAACTACCACTCCTACACCGGGCTGACCGCTCTGCTGGGTGCTCTGATGTACAGTATTCAGATCTATGCAGACTTCTCCGGTTACATGGATATTGTCTGCGGTCTCTGTGAAGTGCTGGACATCCGGCTCACGGAAAACTTCATGCGGCCTTATTTTTCCAAATCCATCGCGGAGTACTGGCGCCGCTGGCATATCAGCCTGGGTGCCTGGTTCAAGACCTATGTCTATTATCCGCTGGCCATGGCCCGCTGGAACCAGAAACTGGGGCGGCAGGCAAAACAGATCCGCCGCAGCTTCGGTCAGAATGTTCCGGCCACCATCGCGCTGGTGGTGACCTGGCTTACCACCGGCCTGTGGCACGGCGCCAGCTGGGGCTATATCGCCTGGGGTGGAATCAACGGTATGATCATTATTTTCTCCATGTGGATGGAACCGGTCTATGCGGTCTGGAAACAGAAGCTCCATATCCGGGAAGAATCCACCGGATGGCGTGCCTTTCAGGTGCTTCGTACCTTTGCCATTCTGACTGTGATCAAGATGCTGCCGGAGGTGGGAACCCTGCGTCAGGGATTCGGCCTGTGGAAGAGGGTGCTTACAAACCATACCATCCCTGCCTCCTTCCATCAGCTGATGCCCTTCGTGACAGAGAAAAAGCCGTTTTTGCTGGCGGTGGCAGGCGCCTTGCTGATGCTCGCCGTCTCTCTGATTCAGCGGAGACAGCCGGTGCGCCAGTGGCTGGAGGATCATACCAATTATTATGTGAGAATCGTACTGTATGCAGTGCTTTTCATCGTCATCGTCTATTTCGGATACAAGGCATCCGGAATGGCGGGAGGGTTTATGTATGAAAAATTTTAAAAAAGCATGTAAGACGACAGTACTGTTTCTGCTGATTCTGGTGATATTATCGGCTTCCATTATGGAACTGTTCTTTCAGTCCGAGAGCTATTTCTATCAGGACTACCGGGAGCGGGACGAGCTGGCGGGGACACTGGACACCCTGATCCTCGGTTCCTCCCATGGCCTCAGGGCCTTCGTCCCGGAAATCATGGACAAAAAGCTGGGCGTGAACAGCTACAACCTGGCCGGATCCCTGATGACCATGCAGGGTAAATACGAGATGCTGAGAACGGAAGCGGACCGGAACCCGGTCAAAACCGTGATACTGGAAATGGCCGCCTCCTCCCTGACCCGGAACCGGGTGGAAGAAGGTCCCGAGGGAGATGTCTATCTCCTGGGCCGCTTCAGCCACTTCATTCCCCGGCTGAGTTATTTCTTACGGGCCTTCCGGCCCAGCGAATACGGCCGTGCCTATTACGTCTATCTGGCCCGGGGCGTACAGTGCGCCTACAAACTGAAAAACGGAACCCTCTGGAAATATAACAAGAAATCCGTCAAGGGCCACCCGGAATTCCACAAAGATTATAAAAGTGTAAGGATCAAGTACAAGAAGAAATATAATACAGAAAGCCTGAACACCGAGATCTATGACTGGAATGTGAAATATCTGGACAAGATCACCGCATACTGCAAGGAAAAGGGCATCCGCCTGATCCTGGCGACCACCCCTATATCCCTGGCCGCCATCTGCCGGTTCGACAATTACGATGTAGCCCGGGAGAGATTAGTGGAATACTGCGAGAAGAATGAGCTGGAATACTATGATTTCAATATCCTGAAAAAACGGAACGAACTCTTCTCCGACAAGACATCTTTCCACGACCGCTACCATCTGGGCAACACCGGCGCCAGAGACTTCACCCGGTACTTCTGCTCCTTTATGAAGAAAATCGATAAAGGACAAGACGTATCCAAACTCTTCTACAAGTCCTACGCAGAATTCGAGTCCGACCAGGACTACGCGAAATAAACGCTCCGCGAGGATGGAATATATATTCACTCCTTGTTCAGGATACTGTTAATTCCACCGAAGCATAGAAGACTGACAGTCTCTGACACAAATTCGATCGGGGGCCGGTTCTCGGATAAAAACCAGCTCTGATATACCGAAAGCATGCCTGAAAAAACAAAATCCAGAATAATGTCTGCCTTTTTCTCAATGTCGGGGAGCTGCCTTATGACAGCTTCCCGTGTCTTTTCTTTGAGGAGATCAACGATCTTCGTAATCAGACTGGCGTTACTTTTCATGGAAATCAGATGCCCGTAAAATTCAAGGTTGCTGTTTATGATGGTGGTCAGATTTTCAAAGAGAATATGCGGACTATCAACCGCCGCTCTGAAATCGGTTTCGCCCAAAGCTTCTTCAAAGGTTTGAACGATACTGTTCTCGATTTCATCCAGAAGATCATAGATTCCGGAATAGTAATTATAGAATGTTTTCCGGTTGATGTCAGCAATGTCCACGATATCGCGGATGGTAATATCGTCAAGATCCCGTTCACTCAATAACTCCGCAAAAGCACTGTAAATGGCCCGCTTTGTTTTAGCAATTCGTCTGTCCACTTTTTTCTGTTCCATCACTCTGACCCTCCTGATACCCATATTGAACGATTATTGTGGCAAAAGTAACACATTGGGAGAAAAATGTGGTATATACCCTATCTACCGCTTACTCTGTCCATTGTTTAATTCTCAAATATATAATAATATACAGATGTGGTAAAAGTCAAGAATTGAACATATCAGGAATTGAGAATATCAGGAATTTAAAATATCAGGAACTGAAAAGATCAGGAGGGACTATATATGCATTCCATCGGTCACAGCCTGGAACGTGCAGCGGCAGAGGCTTTGCTGAACCATTTTTATGACAATCTCGCAGATCCTTCGGAGCGTACGCAAACGCTCATGAAGATAGCAGATCTGATTCCGAAGTTTTATAAGGAAATATCCCCGGAACGGGTAGACAGTTTAAAGGCGGAGATACAGAATCCGAAGAATCATCTACTTATGCTTCTGAACACGATCCTGGATGAAGCAGATCCGGAATATGCGAAAAAATTCATCATGGCGCTGGGCTTTGAAGCCGGATTGTGCGGCACAAAGAAAATCCGCAGGAATCGTGAAAAATATGACTGCAATATTCCCTGGCTCATTCTGTTTGATCCCACGATGGCCTGCAATATGCATTGCATTGGCTGCTGGTCCGGTACCTACGGGCACAAAGCCAGTCTCACCTATGAAGAGATGGACAGGATCGTCACACAGGGGAAAGAACTTGGCGTCCACATCTATATGCTGACAGGCGGAGAGCCTCTGGTTCGCAAGGACGATCTGCTGCGCCTGTGCCAGAAACACAGGGACTGTTTCTTTGCCGCCTATACAAATTCCACCCTCATCACGGAAGATTTGTGTCAGAAGGTTCAGAAACTGGGTAATCTCACTTTCCTGGTCTCCATTGAAGGGACGCCGGAAACGAACGACGCCCGCCGCGGTGACGGTCACTATGCGACGGTTATGCGCGCCATGGATCTCCTGAAAAAGTATGGTATTATCTTTGGCACCTCCGTGTGCTACACACGGGACAATATCGAGGCCGTTACGAGCGATGAATTTCTTCATCTGCTGGCCTCGAAGGGAGCACATTTCGGTTTCTACTTCCATTACATGCCTGTGGGAAATAATGCTGCGCCGGAACTGATGCCGCTGCTGGAACAGCGCCGTGCCATGATCGATCGTATCCGTTATATTCGTTCTTCGGATTGTGACATCCTGTTCTACCCCATGGATTTCCAGAACGACGGTGAGTATGTCGGTGGGTGTATAGCCGGCGGCCGGAATTATTTTCATATCAATTCCAACGGCGATGCAGAACCCTGCGTATTCATCCATTTTTCCGACAGCAACATCCGGGATAAATCCATCCTGGAAATCCTGCAGAGTCCACTTTTCAAGGAATACCATAAGGGGCAGCCTTTCAACCGAAATCATCTGCGGCCCTGCCCCATGCTGGAAAACCCGGAGCTCCTTCGGGGCATGATCGAACGGACAGGAGCGCACCAGACCAATATGGAGTCTCCGGAGACGGTAGAGCATCTCTGTGCAAAATGCGACGAATATGTCGCGGCATTGGCCCCGGTAGCGCCGGAACACTCGAACAGCCATGAGCA
>CAMOYN010000106.1 GCA_946630035.1 uncultured Lachnospiraceae bacterium | reverse complement strand
GGTAGAAGGCAATTTTACACGGTCAGCGTTAAGCTGGCGTGTCATAATGGCATTGTCGACATTGGTGCCTGCCCCCTAAAATTTTTATAAAATTATAGGGAGAATGCCTGGAGGCTATTGCGACAAGCGTAAATAACTGCTATTCTAAATTTGGGTGCTGCCAGGAAACGGTAGGCGGTTTGTCCCTCTTCGGAGGGCTGAGCCATATGGAGCTATTAAGCGCTTTAGTAGGAATTCTGAGTTTATGCGGAACCTGCTTCGCGATTGGTTATCAGATTGGTAAAGATAATTGTGGAAGTGACTGTGGCAAAAGCCACGGAAAGAAAAGCAATTAAGCACAGAAATGACCGCCCATTCCCCAAATGAATAGCGGTCATTCTGTTATAAAACTTGGGGGCTAACCGTCTATCGGCAGCACCTTTACAATTAGTATTTTAATGTATTTTTCTTATTTGTCAAGAGGAGATGGGGATTGCACATTGTTCTTATAAACAGATAAATTCGGCTTGACGTATGCTGAGCGGAGTAGTATTATACAAATAGAGGTGCATGGTAGACTGGCTCATTTTCACGATGCTAAAGGACTTGAAGATATGACAATCTCGGAAAGAATATTTGAATTGATAAAGAAACGGGGGATGACTCAGAAAGAGTTTTCCAGGCGGACGGGGATTGCGGAGAGCAGTATCAGTGACTGGAAGAGAAAGAAGACGAATCCTGTGTCGGAGAAGATCCTGATCATATGTGAAGTGCTGGGGGTGACTCCTTATGAACTTCTGGAAGGGACGGAAGGTGATGGGAAGAGAAGTAATCCTTCGGAGGTGATTCTGATTGAGAAAAACTCCGAGTATGGGAGAGCTGCACAGGATTTCCTGGCACTGGACAAAGGACTTCAGGGACGTATATTAGGCTATCTGAAGGCACTAAGTGAAATGGAAAAGATGTGAAGTGACTCCGAAAACACAAGTATTTTAAAATGGGGTGGCAACCCCATTTTAACAATGCAAATAATTCGTAAAAACGATAATAAACTGCATTACGAACATTGAAAAAAGTATGGCAAGAAAGAAGAGAATATGGTATGAGGGGACGTGCTTGAATTTGGCAAATGGTATGGGAGAACGGATTATCAGGAATAACTGCGCGGTGAACCAGATTTATCAGATGAAAGAATAAAAGGTTGGTTTATTTACACATTCAATTGAAACATTGTTCTTGAGTTTCTCTTTATTATCTGATATACTGAGGGTAGCAAGGAAACAAGGAAACAAGGAAACATTGCGGAAATATACAGGGGGTGTTGGTATGTCAGTAGTAGCGTCAAGAATGCCGGAGCAAAAAAAGGTGACGATCACGTCGAAGAGACAGTTTACCATTCCACAGAAGTTTTATACCGAGCTTGGATTTGATAGAGAGGCGGTATGTACGATGGGGGATGGCATGCTGATCATTCAGCCCGTATCCTATGCATCGGGTGGAGGAGAGTTTGCAGAACAGATCCTTAAGGAATTGATTGTGGAAGGATACTCCGGACAGGAACTACTGGATGAATTTAAGAACAGACAGACAAAAGTTCGCCCTGCTGTTGAATCGATGCTGGAAATAGCGAAGAAAGTAGCTTTGGGATTAGAAGAATACTCGACCTACGATGATATCTTTGGGTCGGAGAAATGAGTATGGTAGAATTAAGGGTTTTGCCGCCTGCTGCAAAGTTTCTGAAAAAAATGAAAGATAAGAAACTGAAGGCGTTATATAAGCAGGCTATTGATGCAATTTTGGATGATCCGACTATAGGGGAGGAAAAAACAGGCGATTTGAAAGGTGTCAGGGGATATGACATTTACTATAACCGGATCAACTATGAACTGGCCTATACTGTCGAGTATGTTCAAGTAGATGGTAAAGACGAGTTCAATGTGGTCGTGGTCATTATGGCAGGTGCCAGAGAGAATTTCTATGACCAATTGAAACGATACTGGAAGTAGGCTGGTTTGAAACAAAGAGCTAGCGGGGATAGGCCATTACTAGGGATCTCATCGTAGGAGACAGGGGACGGTCCTCTGTCTCCTTTAGTATTATTGTTGCTGACATATCCCCGAATATCCTTAATTATCTTCTTGAAGAAAAACGCTATTGTGTTGCAAATAGATGTACAATAGATTATAATAGAGGCGGTAAGGAGGTGCTTGTTATGTCAGCAGTCAAAACCGCAAACGTGAATGCAAGGATCGATCGGAATATCAAAACACAAGCAGAGGCTATTCTTTCTCGAATTGGGCTTCCCAGATCAGTTGCCATTGATGCGTTTTATCGTCAAATCATCATACATGGTGGTATTCCATTTTCACTGACAATACCAGAATCAAAGCTTCCTGCTTATAACGATATGAGTGTTGCGGAGTTTAATCAAATGATGGCGACTGGTTTGGCTCAAGCTAAGGCCGATGATTCCTTTGACATGGATGAGGTGTTTGAAGAATTGGAAGCCGGGCTGGAGGGTTAAATGGAAGAGTATACAATTCGGATCACTCGTCAGGCCAGGGAACATTTGAGAGAAATCCGCAGATATATTGAAATGGAACTTCTTGCTCCAATTGCCGCTAAAAATACGATTGCGGCAATTAAGGCGGAAATGCAATCTCTTAAGAAAATGCCTGACAGAATTCATTTGACACCGGAGCAACCTTGGCATGATCAGGGTGTGCGCCGGGATCGAGTAAAAAACTACTACATTTATTACTGGATTGATGAAGAGCAAAAAAAGGTCCAGATAATCGGCGTGATTTACGTGAAAAGAGATCAGTCCAGGCAGCTTGAGTCAATGGATATGGAGTAGGCCGGTAACAACGAGTGTAAGAAGCATTTTCTCTTCATTAAGAGTACTTGCGGGTTATTTACTATTTATAATAAAACTGGAATTTGAGAAGCAACGACGAGTGAGAAAATACGCGCCGTTGTTTTTTTTGAGAGAAATGCGCAAATGGGAATGCACAGGGACGGTCCTATCGTAAGGACCGTCCCCGTGCACGGGAAGGTGTTCGCCTTGACGCTGACGGCAACAGCTGCCTTTGCAGACTGTTGCTGTCAGCGTCAAACCAAACGTCATCCACGAAAGAAAATCACGAAAACATGCATATCTGACAACATTTCTGTTGCTATTTCTTTTTACTCCTGCTACAATGTTTTCATTCGGTTGCAAATTTGAGCTGCAGTGAATGGTTGCTGTCAGCAACAAATCGTTATGGTATTTCATGCAGGAGGTTTTCCATGAAGCATTTATCGAAAAAACTATTAGCAGAGGCGGTGGCCGGCGGGAGAAGACGATGCAAACTGTCTCAGGCGGCGCTGGCGGAGCGGACGGGGATGAACCGTTCGGTGCTGTCGCGGCTTGAGATGGGGGAGTACACTCCTTCCGTGGATCAGCTGCTTTCCCTGGCTTCGGTTCTGGATTTCCCGGTTTCGGATGTGATTGTGGAGGATGAGGCTCAGGTGGCGGAGGTGTCGCGGAAGAAGATCGCCATTGCCGGTACGGGGTATGTAGGTCTGTCTCTGGCGGTGTTGTTTTCTCAGCACAATGATGTGACCGCGGTGGATATCGTGGATGCGAAGGTGGAGAAGATCAATCGATGGGAGAGCCCGATCCAGGATGAGTACATCGAGCGGTATCTGGCGGAGCATGAGGAGCGGGGGCTGTCTCTGCGGGCGACGACGGACGGCGGTGCTGCCTATGCGGAGGCGGATTTCATCGTGGTGGCGGCGCCGACCAACTATGACCCGAAGACGAATTATTTTGACTGTTCGGCGGTGGAGAGTGTGCTGAAACTGATCCGGGAGTCGACGGCGGACAGGGAGAGGAAACCGACAGTGGTGATCAAGTCCACGATTCCGGTCGGTTTTACGGAGATGATTCGTGAGAAGATGGGGATGAGCAACATTCTTTTCAGCCCGGAGTTCCTGCGGGAGTCGAAGGCGCTGTACGATAATCTGTATCCGAGCCGTATCATTGTCGGAACCGATGAGGAGAACCGCCCCCAGGCGGAAGATTTCGCAGCCCTTCTTCAGCAGGGAGCGATCAAGTCCGGCATCCCGGTTCTGTTCATGGCGCCCACCGAGGCGGAAGCCACGAAATTGTTTGTGAATACCTACCTGGCCCTTCGTGTGAGCTATTTCAATGAACTGGACACCTACGCGGAGGTGAAGAGTCTGAAGACCGCGCCGATCATCAAAGGCGTCTGCCTGGATCCCCGGGTGGGTGATTATTACAACAATCCTTCCTTCGGTTACGGTGGATATTGCCTGCCGAAGGATACGAAGCAGCTTCTTGCCAACTACCGGGATGTGCCGGAGAATCTGATCGAGGCCATCGTGCAGAGCAACCGCACGAGGAAGGATTTTATCGCTGACCGTGTGCTGGAAATCGCCGGCGTCTATGGCAATTCGGAGTCTTATTCCTACGATCGCGAGTCCGCCCAGAGAGATGTGGTGGTCGGGGTTTACCGCCTGACCATGAAATCCAATTCCGACAATTTCCGCCAGTCCTCCATCCAGGGTGTCATGAAACGGATCAAGGCGAAAGGCGCCACGGTGGTGATCTATGAGCCGACCCTCGAGGACGGCACCACATTCTTCGGTTCGTTGGTGGTAAATGATCTGAAGAAATTCAAAAAAATGTGCGGCTGCATCATTGCCAACCGCTACGATCCGGTGCTGAACGACGTGGAAGAGAAGGTCTACACCCGGGACCTCTTCCGCAGAGACTAAGATCGGAAAAACAGTTTGGATAAAACACGTGGAATCGACAGAATATAGATAAAACGTTGTAAGGTATAAATGGTTTAGATAAACAGAAGTAAGAGAAAATGGTATAGATAAACCGACGTCAGGGATATATAATCAGGAAGGAATGGTACGCATAAAAATGCGATGTGAAGATAAATACAGGGAATTATATGAGAAGGATCCGGAGGCGGTGGCATTCTGCCCCTACCGGATCGCGCCGCTGGGAGCCCACATTGACCATCAGAATGGTGCGATCAACGGATTTGCCATTGAAAAGGGGATTTACATCGCCTATGGCATCAAGGATTCCGGTATCTGTGAGATCCGCAGTCTGAATTTTCCGAAGCGGGCACAGTTCCATGTGAACTCCATCCCGAAGGAGAAGGTGGGGGACTGGGCAGATCATTGTAGAGCCGCAGCCAAGGTGCTGGGGGAGAAGTATCCGCTGAAAAATGGCATCAGTGCCGTGATTGAGGGGACGATTCCGATCGGAGGTCTCTCTTCCTCGGCGGCGGTGATCATTGCCTTCATGTCGGCCCTGGCCCGGGTAAATGGCATTACGCTGGGGGACTGGGAGACGATTCTCACGGCTCAGCGCGCGGAAAATGAATATGTGGGCGTGAACTGTGGAAAGCTGGATCAGTCCTGCGAAGTTCTCTGCCGGAAGGATCAGCTCCTCTATCTGGACTGCAAGGATGACACCTATGAGTCCATTCCCTGGACCGGCAAGCCCTTCACCTTCGCGATTTTCTTCTCCGGGGTACAGCGCAGCCTGGCCTATTCCGATTACAACCTCCGCCAGGACGAGTGCAAGGCGGCGGCGTACGACCTGCTGGCCTACGCAGGAATGCCCTACGGCAAATTCAAAGGGACGGTCCTTCGGGATGTGCCCCGCGAGGTCTTTGAAACTTACAAGAACCGCCTGCCATTTCCCTTCTACCGGCGCGCCAATCATTTCTTCACCGAATTTGAGCGGGCCCAGAAGGGAAGGGAACTGTGGAAGGCCGGTGACATCGAAGCCTATGGACGGCTGGTATTCGAGAGCGGCGACAGTTCCATCCACAACTACGAGTGCGGATGCCCGGAACTGATCAAACTCTATGAGATCATGACCGTGACGGACGGAATTTACGGCGGGCGCTTCTCCGGCGCGGGATTCAAGGGCTGCTGCATGGCCCTGGTGGATCCCGCAAAGGCAGAAGACGTGATCGCCAGCGTGAGTGAGAAATACCTGGCGGCCTTCCCCGAGCACAAGGGGATCTACATGGCAACCCTCTGCTCCTCCGCCGACGGTGTAGACCTTAGAGGAGCAAATAAAGAAAGATAGATAATAAACGTGTGACAGGGCAAATACGGATGCATGACAGACGTGTAGAAGGGTAAGGGTAAATACGGATACATGACAGACATGTAAAGGAAACGTCCGGTTACACGAGGGAGAACAATAATAATGAAGGCAATTATACTGGCGGCGGGATATGCGACCCGCCTGTATCCACTGACCGAGAATTTCCCGAAGCCACTGCTGCCGGTGGGCGGCAAGCCGATCCTGGACTGGCTGATCGAGGATCTTCAGAGCGAGGTGGAGGAATTCATCGTAGTCACCAATCATAAATTCGCCGGCCATTTCACCGAATGGGCAAAGCGTAGTGCCATAATCCGGATCCTTGATGACGGAACCGAAACGAATGAAGGAAGACTCGGTGCCGTGAAGGATATACAGCTCGCGGTTGCGTCGGATCAGGGAGGATCCGATGGAACTTCCGCCAGCGACTATTTCGTCATGGCGGGGGACAATGTACTGGATTTTTCCCTCAGGCCCTTTATCACATTTGCCAGAGAAAAGGAAACCAGCTGTGTCATGTGTCATGAGGAACATTCGATCCCGGCCCTGCAGAAAACCGCTGTGATCACGGTGGACGAGGATCAGCTCATCACCAGTTACGAGGAAAAACCCCGGGAGCCGAAGGGACACCTCGCCGTGCCTCCCTTCTATTGCTATCGGCATGCGGACATCCTCCGCATACAGGAAGCCCTGGAGGACGGCTGCGGTTTTGACGCACCCGGAAGTTTCGCGGCCTGGCTCTCCCACAAAACACCGATGCACGCCTATCCCATGCCCGGGAAACGCCACGACATCGGAGACATGAAAAGTTACGAAGCCGTTCGCGACTCTTATACCGGCCCCCAGTAAATGGCACGATCGTCAGTCCACCATGTGTGGCTGCGTTACTTCTCATACCAAGGATAATTTCAGGAGGAAAACCATTTGAAACGTAAAATTGATTTAAACGGAAAATCGGTTCTGGTGACGGGTTCCCCGGGGTTCATCGGTGCGAATCTGGTTCTACGTCTGCTGAAGGAAATGAGCAGCGGCACTATCGTATCCCTGGACAATATGAACGATTACTATGATCCGGCCCTGAAGGAATACCGGCTGGGGCTGATCGAGGAAGCCGCGAAGGACTCCCCCGTGGAGCACATTTTCGTCAAAGGGAGCATCGCGGACAAGACCCTGGTGGATCAGCTGTTCTCCCAGTACAAATTTGATGTGGTGGTGAATCTGGCCGCCCAGGCCGGAGTCCGGTACAGCATCGACCACCCCGATGTCTACATTGAATCCAACCTGATCGGATTCTACAATATCCTGGAGGCCTGCCGCCATTCCTACGACGGCGGAGCTAAAGGCGTGGAACATCTCGTTTATGCCTCCTCCTCCTCCGTGTACGGCGGCAACAAGAAAGTTCCCTTCTCCACCGACGATAAAGTGGACAATCCCGTTTCCCTGTACGCGGCTACGAAGAAGAGCAACGAACTCCTCGCCCATAGCTACTGCAAACTCTACAACATCCCGGCCACCGGCCTTCGGTTCTTCACCGTCTACGGACCCGCCGGCCGCCCCGACATGTTCTACTTCAGCGCCACCAATACCCTGGCGAAGAACGGAACCATCAAGATCTTCAACTACGGCGACATGCGCCGCGATTTCACCTACGTGGACGACATCGTCGAAGGCGTATACCGCGTCATGCAGGGAGCCCCCGAGAAAGCCGTCGGCGAAGACGGACTTCCCGTACCCCCCTACGCCGTGTATAACATCGGCGGCGGACAGCCGGAAAACCTGCTGGACTACATCTCCACCCTGCAGGAAGAACTGGTCCGCGCCCACGTCCTCCCCGAAGACTACGACTTCGAAGGACACCGCCAGCTGGTCGGCATGCAGCCCGGCGACGTCCCCGTAACCTACGCCGACGCCACCGCCCTCGAAAGAGACTACGGCTTCACACCCACCATCGGCATCCGCCAGGGCCTCCGCGCCTTCGCCGAATGGTACGCAGCCTACTACAACTAAGGAGACAGGGGACAGACCCCTGTCTCCTTTTTCACGCCGCCACCGGGGACCTGTCCCCAATGTCTACAAGCCAAGACAGACGAAAGTACGCCCTCCTGTTGAATCAATGCTGGAAGTAGTGAAGACAGTAGGTTTTGGTTTGGGAAAAAGCTCGACTTGCAATGATATCTTTGGGTCGGATATTTCAATGAAGTCATACTTGATGTAGCTGGCAGGTCGGAATCATACCGGAGCGTGCGAGATTTCTCTGTAAGATGTTATGAAGTAAAAATGGTGAATTTATCCATATTGACATTTAACGCTGGCAATATGGTTCTGAGGGTTATGTTGATCCAGCTAATTTCACAAATAAAAGGACAAAAACTGGAAAGACAGTTCATTCTACCGTGATGGAAAGTTTCATTAAAGAACGTGATCATCAGAAAAATGCTCCTTTCGTTAAACATCATATTAGGCGTTTGCGAAACGCCAGAAGCCGCGTAATTACGGCATTCTTTTCGTGAC
>CAMOYN010000105.1 GCA_946630035.1 uncultured Lachnospiraceae bacterium | reverse complement strand
ACGTTCTTTTCAGAGGCGGTCTGGGGAGAACCCGTATGGAGACCCGTCAGATCGTGGATCACAAGCATGTGCTGGTAAACGGCAAATGTGTCAACATTCCCTCCTACCAGGTAAAAGCGGGCGATGTGATTGAAATTAAAGAGAAATGCAAATCCTCTCAGAGATATAAAGATATCGTGGAGATTACCGGCGGAAGACTTACCCCGTCCTGGATCGAAAGCGATCTGGAAAATCTCAAAATTACAGTAAAGGAAGCTCCGACACGTGAAGCAATCGATGTTCCTGTGGACGAGATGCTGATTGTAGAGTTGTACTCCAAGTAATGAACTGGAAGATAGCGCTCTAATAGTCCCAGAAGGAGGAAGTTCATGTTTGAATTTGAGAAACCGAACATCGAGATCGCCGAAATCTCTGAAGATGAGAGATATGGCAGGTTTGTGGTAGAACCTCTGGAACGTGGCTACGGCACAACACTGGGGAATTCTTTACGGAGAATTATGTTATCTTCTCTTCCTGGCATCGCAGTGAGCCAGGTTAAGATCGATGGTGTGCTCCATGAATTCAGTTCGATTCCGGGCGTAAAAGAAGACGTGACGGAGATCGTTATGAATCTGAAGAGCCTTGCCATTCGAAGCAATACCGAGTTCAGCGAACCCAAACTGGGTGTGATCGAGTTTGAGGGCGAGGGTGTAGTTACGGCCCGTGACATCAAACTGGATTCCGATCTTGAGATCATGAACCCGGATCTGGTGATTGCTACCTGCAGCGGTGGCAAAGACACCAAATTTATTGCTGAAATCACAATTACGCGTGGAAGAGGTTATGTAAGTTCTGACCGTAATAAGACAGATGATCAGCCGATCGGTGTAATCTCTATTGACTCCATCTACACCCCTGTAGAGAGAGTGAATATGACTGTGGAAAATACCCGTGTGGGTAAGATCACGGATTATGATAAACTGACTCTGGACGTATATACCAATGGTACGCTGAAGCCGGATGAAGCAGTCAGCCTGGCGGCCAAGGTACTGTGCGAACATCTGAACCTGTTCGTGAACCTTTCGAATGTAGGCGTTACGATGGAGAGCATCATCGCCGAGAAAGAGAACAACGAGAAGGAAAAGGTTCTGGAGATGAACATCGATGAGCTGGAGCTGTCCGTTCGTTCTTACAACTGCCTGAAGAGAGCCGGTATCAATACGGTGGAAGAACTGATTAACCGCACACCGGAGGATATGATGAAGGTTCGTAACCTGGGTCGTAAGTCTCTGGAAGAGGTACTGGCAAAATTGAAAGAACTGGGATTGGAACTGAATCCCAGTGACGAGTAAGATTTACCGGAGGTAAGAAAATGGCACATTATAGAAAGCTTGGAAGGACAGCAAGCCAGAGAAAAGCCATGCTTCGCAGCCAGGTAACCGCTTTGCTGGTTCACGGCAAGATCGTTACCACAGAAGCACGTGCCAAAGAAGTCCGCAAGATTGTGGAAGGCTTGATTGCCCTTGCTGTTAAAGAAAAAGATAATTTCGAGACCGTTACCGTTACCGCCAAAGTGCCCGTAAAGGACAAAGATGGTAAGAGAGTAAAGGAAGTTGTCGATGGTAAGAAAGTTACCAAATTCGAGAATGTTGAGAAGACCGTCAAGAAGGATCAGCCCAGCAGACTGCACGCAAGACGTCAGATGCTGCAGGTTCTGTATCCTGTGACTATCATTCCGAAAGAGGTAGCCGGACGGAAGAAAAACACCAAGGAACTGGATATCCCGGCGAAACTGTTCGACGAGATCGCTCCCAAGTATGCAAACCGTCAGGGCGGATATACCCGTATCGTAAAGATCGGACCTCGCCGCGGTGATGCTGCTATGGAAGTTATCCTGGAGCTTGTTTAATTCTCCAACCTTAAATACTGTAAATTGAATCGCCGGATTCGGCCGGCGGTGTGCGCAAAAGCAAATAGAAAGCCCGGGAAGAAGGAATTTTTCCCGGACTTTTTGCGTTTAATGGAATTGAGTTAATAGAACGTGTTAATTTGAATCATGCCGCTGATTCTTCTGCAGCGGCCGTGGTCTCTTCCGCCGCAGGTTCCTCTGCTGCCGCGGTGGTCTCTGCCGCTCCGGACTCTTCAGCGGCGGGGGCGGGAACTTCACTGAACTCTTCTACGGAATCCAGGTAGAAAACAGCGGCTTCTCCGTAGAGATCGATGGAGGCTTTGAGCATACCGTCGGAAAGCAGGGTGTAGGTATAGCCGACACTGCCCTCCTGGGTTTCCTCGGTGGCGTCCGTTTCCTCGGCAGCTTCGGAAGTGCCAAGAGCGGCTTTCGCTTCGTTCAGGGCTTTCATGGCATCCAGCTGGAGGACGCCGTCATGGAATTCACATTCCGCTTTTTCGTCTGTAAAACTGAGACCGGTGCTGTTCATGGTGACAACATTTCCTTCGATTTCGAGTCTCAGATCCAGGTTGGCAGCGACTGCGTCCATGGTCATACCGAAGAACTGAACGGTGTGAGCTTCCCATTTCCCGGCATATTCTTCGATCGTGGCATCGGCTTTCGGCTCGGCAAAAACTTTCTCTTCGATCGGCTCCCGGCCGAATACCAGCTTCATGCCATCCTCCTCTGCCGATTCGGAAACCAGGTTGGTTCCGTCGAAGACGAGGGGGGATTTTTCATCGCCGTCCATGATCAGGGCGCCGTCTTTCAGTTCCCAGGTGCCGGGAGACGGCTCCTCGCTTCCGGTGATCAGCATCTCATAGGTGCCATCCTCATTGATGGTCAGAGACATAATCATGCCATAGAGTTCGCCATACCATTGTCCATAATACGCTGAGGCGTCCGCAGCCCGCAGTGACATAGGGAGAGAGAATACAATGGCAAGAATCAACATAAAACGTACGATTTTTTTCATGTGCTTTCCTCCTTGTGATTGAATTCTGAAATTGGTGTGACAGAAACGAGAGTGTTACGGACATTATGGACTTAAAAGTCAATATTTGTCCTTATGTCACTCATTATAAGGGAAAACCGGGGAAAAAGCAAGAAACCAGGAATAGAAATAAGAAAAAAATGCAAAAAAAGCAAAAAAAGCCACCGGAAAATCCGGTGGCTGGATGCGACATTTAATATTTTGTTTTTATGCAGGTGATGGCCAGGGCTCCCGGTCCGATATGACAGGAAACGGAGAGGGACAGAGGAGCGGCATAAAAATCGAGAACGCTCCGGCCCGGGAATTCCTTCAGGGCTTCCTGGCGGAACTTTTCCAGCTCCTTCTCGTTATGAGTGTAGGCCATGTGGAAGGAACAGTTGTCGGCTCCGTCGAAACGGTGTTCCGCATCGGCCTTTACGGCCTCGATCATGATTTTCTTCGCGATCTTAACGGAGCGGGCGTTGTGGAAAGCATCCAGTTTCTGCCCCTGGATCTGAAGAACCGGTTTCAGCCGGAGAAGTGTACCCACCGCGGCCGCAGCCGGAGTCAGACGGCCGCCTTTTTTCAGATATTCCAGGGTATCTACCATGATGTAGATGCTGGCATCCAGTTTCTTCGCCAGGAGTTCCTCGCGGATCTCGGCGGCGGAAGCGCCGTCTTCCGCCATCTTCATGGCGTCCAGCACGGACATTCTCTGGGTGACGGAGATACGCTGGTTGTCCACTACCTGAACTTTTCCGTCGTAATCCTCTGCCAGCATAATGGCGGTGGCACAGGAACTGGAGAGACCGGAGGACATGGGGATATATACCACTTCCTCGTGTTCTTTCAGGGCTTTATCCCACAGATCCATGACATCCCCGGGGGAGGGCTGAGAAGTGGAGATGGAAGCTCCCGTGGACAGATGCTCATAAAATTCATCCTGGGTCAGATTGATATCTTCATAATAGAGTTTGTCGTTTATATAGAAGGGCATGGGCATCACCCGGATGCCCAGCTCCCGGGCTTCTGCCTGGGTGATACCGCTGTTACTGTCGGTGATAACGGCAACCTTGCTCATAATATGCCTCCTGGGTATTTATTATAGGTAAGACTTCCTAACATTATAAGTAAATAACCACGGTTTTTCAAGCAGATTTTTATGCAAATAAACGTGTGAGCGTTTCATCCGAGACTTTATTTCGGAAGGATATGAATATTTCACGAACGTATTGCATTTTGGGTGTGTTTAAAGTACAATCTAAAAGGTTCTGAGCAGGTCTGACATAACGGGTCAGACGGCTGCGGGCAAAGGACGCTGAGGTGGGAGTCTTATCTGCTTACGAGACAAACCAGGGGAGTTCGTGATGGGAATTATAAAAACGGCAAAACTCGTGTATGAGTACGCGAGGAGGGACGAAGACAATAATATAGTAGAAACGGTACGGGCCGTGGATAACGTGGACATGGATGTGCAGGCCGGCGAGTTTATCGCCGTACTGGGCCGGAATGGCTCCGGCAAATCCACGATTGCCAAGCATCTGAACGCTTTGCTGGTACCTTCTTCAGGAACGGTCTGGATCGGGGAGATGGACACCCGGGATGAGAATCATCTCTGGGATATCCGCCAGACCGCCGGCATGGTGTTTCAGAATCCGGACAATCAGATCATTGCCTCGGTCGTTGAGGAGGATGTGGGATTCGGCCCGGAGAATATGGGGATTCCTTCGGAGGAAATCTGGAAGAGAGTGGATACGGCACTTCAGGCGGTGGGCATGACGGCTTACCGGAAGCGGTCTCCCAATCATCTCTCCGGCGGTCAGAAACAGAGAATCGCAATCGCCGGCGTGATGGCCATGAAACCGCGGTGCATCGTTCTGGACGAGCCGACGGCCATGCTGGATCCGAACGGCCGGAAAGAAGTAATCCGCACCGTCCATGAACTGAATCAGAAGGAAGGCATCACCGTGATTCTGATCACCCATTACATGGAAGAGACGGTGGATGCCGACCGGGTGATCGTGGTCGATGGCGGTGTAGTGAAGATGACGGGGACTCCCCGGGAGATTTTCTCGCGGGTGGAGGAACTGAAGGCCCTGCACCTGGATGTTCCCCAGGTGACGGAACTGGCCTATGAACTGAAAAAGGAAGGCGTGGATCTGCCGGATGGCATTCTGACGATCCCCGAACTGGTAAGCGCTTTATGTCAATAGAATGCCGAAATGTGAATTTTATCTATGGGGCCGGAACGCCGATGGAAACCCATGTCCTGAAAGATGTGAATCTCACCATTGAGAAGGGGGAGTTCATCGGAATAATCGGCCACACCGGGTCCGGAAAGTCTACGCTGATTCAACATCTGAACGGACTGCTGCAGGCTACCTCCGGCCAGGTTTTGTACGATGGTGTGGATATTTTCTCGGAGGGGTATGACCGGCGGGCTCTCCGGGGAAATGTGGGTCTGGTTTTTCAGTATCCGGAGCATCAGCTCTTCGAGGCGGATGTATTTACCGATGTCTGCTTTGGCCCGAAGAATCAGCATCTGAGTGAGGAAGAGATCAAAGACCGCGCCAGAGAGGCCCTGAATATGGTGGGGCTCTCCCCTGACTTTGACAAAAGATCTCCCTTTGAGCTGTCCGGCGGGCAGAAGAGAAGAGTGGCGATTGCCGGTGTGCTGGCCATGAAACCCTCCTATCTGATCCTGGATGAACCGACGGCCGGACTGGATCCCGGCGGCCGGGACGAGATCCTGGGGGTACTGAAGCAGCTCCATGAGGAACAGGGGACCTCCGTGATTCTGGTCTCCCACAGCATGGAGGACGTAGCAAATTACGTCAGCCGCATCGTGGTGGTCAATGACGGACAGATTTTCCTGGACGATGTTCCCCGCAAAGTATTTGCCCACTACAAGGAACTGGAAGCCTGTGGCCTCTCCGCACCCCAGGTGACATATATCGCGCATGCCCTCCGGGAGAGAGGCATGGAAATCGATGAGAATATAACGACGATTTCGGAGGCAAAGGAAGCCATACTGAAAGCGCTGAGAAGCAAAGGGAGTCATTCATGCTGAAAGATATGACACTGGGACAGTTTTATCCGGTCGATTCGGTGATACACCGGCTGGATCCCCGGACGAAATTGTCTGCGACAATGCTTTACATAATATCACTTTTTATTGCGAATAATATTTACTGCTATGTGGCGGCCTTTCTTTTCCTGGTGTTCTGCACGGCCATGTCCAGGGTGCCCTGGAAATATATGGCGAAAGGTCTGAAGCCGATCTTCTACTTGATGGCCCTCAGCGTGATTTTTAATCTGTTCCTGACAGGCGGAGAACCGGTGCTCTTTCAGTGGAGCATCTTTCGGATTACGGGACCGGGGGTACGGCAGGCGTTTTTCATGGCGCTCCGCCTGGTATTCCTGGTAATGGGCTCGGCCCTCATGACCTACACCACGACGCCCACCTCGCTGACCGACGGCATGGAGAAAGGACTGCGCTTCCTGAAGGTATTTAAGGTGCCTGTCCATGAGATCGCCATGATGATGTCGATCGCCCTTCGCTTCATCCCCATCCTGGCGGAAGAGGCGGACAAGATTCAGAAGGCCCAGATGGCCCGGGGCGCAAGCTTTGAGGAAGGAAACATCATCCAGCGGGCAAAATCGATGATTCCCCTGCTGGTTCCGCTCTTTATTTCCGCCTTCCGGCGGGCCACAGACCTGGCGATGGCCATGGAAGCCCGCTGCTATCACGGCGGTGAGGGACGGACGAAGATGGTACCCCTCCGGTATGTTCACAGAGATTATCTGGCCTACCTGATCCTCTTCGGGTACCTGGCCCTGATCATCGCCCTGAGAATCATCTTATGAAAAGGATTATGCTGACCGTCTCCTATGACGGGACGAATTACTGCGGATGGCAGTGGCAGCCCAACGGCATAACCATCGAAGAAGTGCTGAACCGGGAACTGAGCCGGCTCCTGCGGGAAGAGATACACATCCGGGGAACCAGCCGCACCGACAGCGGCGTACACGCCTTGGGAAATCTCTGTATCTTTGACACAGAAACCCGGATCCCGCCGGAGAAGATCTGCTATGCGATCAATCAGAGCCTGCCGGAGGACATCGTGGTCCAGGACTCCCGGGAAGTCCCCCCGGACTTTCACCCGAGAAAATGGGACAGCGAAAAAACCTACGAGTACACGATGGTGTGCAGCCGCTTCCCCAATCCCCTGATGAGAAGATACGCATACTTCCTCCATCAGAAGGTGGATGTAACCCTCATGCGGAAAGCCGCAGAATACCTCGTGGGCGAACATGACTTCGCCAGCTTCTGCACCCCCCGAACCCAGGTGGAAACCACCGTACGCTGCATCCACCGCCTGGAACTGAAAGAGGACGGCGATACCATCACCCTCCGGATCACCGGCAGCGGATTCCTGTATAACATGGTACGGATCATCACCGGCACCCTCCTGGAAGTGGGAAAAGGAAGAATCCCCCCGGAGCAGATGAAAGACATACTCCAGGCCAGAAACCGCAGCACCGCCGGCCCCACCGCCCCACCCCAGGGCCTCCGGCTGGTAGAAATAAAACTCCTCAATCCCCCGTTTTAAAACAAAAAATATCTTGACACACCCGAAAACGTATATTATACTGATTCAGTGTGGCGTCTGAAGGACATGCATATACCAAAGCCCCGGTGGTGCATATCTGATTCAGATGGTCGGGCGGACAGGCAGACGATCCGGCGGAAAACCTGCGGTATGAGTGGACATATGGCAGGGGCCGGAGAGAGGCGGTTCGTCACGTGGGAAGGCGCAGCGGTGTGCCGGCCTGCGGCTGCAGCGACACCTGCAGGAGACAGCGACAGAGATACTGCCGCAGTGATGACTGATTTTGAAATATACTTTTATTTTGCATAAGGAGGCCCATCCATGAAGAGTTATATGGCCAGCCCGTCTACCATTGAGAGAAAATGGTATGTGGTAGACGCCGAGGGAAAAACTTTAGGTCGTCTGGCATCTGAAGTTGCCAAAGTTCTCAGAGGAAAAAACAAACCCACCTACACACCTCATATGGATACCGGTGATAATGTGATCGTAGTAAACGCTGCCAAGGTAAAGGTTACCGGCAGAAAGCTGGATCAGAAGATCTACTATCATCACTCCGATTATGTCGGCGGTATGAGAGAGACCACTCTGCGCGAGATGATGCAGAAAAAGCCCGAGATGGTGGTTGAGCACGCCGTCAAAGGTATGCTTCCCAAGGGACCGATCGGAAGCGAGATGATTGCTAAACTGCATGTTTATGCCGGACCGGATCATGTGCATGCTGCACAGAAGCCGGAAGAGCTGGTTTTCTAAGAGCGTGGAAAGGAGGATTTAAATCATGGCAACAAAATTCTATGGAACCGGAAGAAGAAAAAAGAGCATTGCCCGCGTTTATCTGACCCCCGGAACAGGTAAAGTTACGATCAATAAGCGTGATATGGATGAGTACTTCGGCCTCGAGACTCTGAAGGTTGTAGTTCGTCAGCCGCTGGAAGCTACTCAGAATACAGATAAATTCGATGTTATCGTTACCGTTCGCGGTGGTGGTTTCACCGGCCAGGCCGGCGCCATCCGTCACGGTGTAGCCCGCGCCCTGCTGGAAGCAGATCCTGAGAATCGCCCGATTCTGAAAAAAGCTGGCTTCCTGACCAGAGACCCTCGTATGAAAGAGAGAAAGAAATACGGCTTGAAGGCCGCGCGCAGAGCACCTCAGTTCTCCAAGCGCTGATCAGACC
>CAMOYN010000104.1 GCA_946630035.1 uncultured Lachnospiraceae bacterium | reverse complement strand
GGGAGAGGAGATCCCTCTGGCAGCCAGGATTATCTGTGTGGCGGACAGCTATGATGCCATGACCTCCGGCAGAAGCTACCGGAAACATCTGGATCAGAAGACGGTTCGGGCTGAGATCGAGAGGAATATCGGGGTTCAGTTTGACCCGGAAGCGGCCCGGTGCATGTTGGATATCATAGATGAAGATAAGTACTTTTCTCTGAGAGAGAATGCCCCGGTTCTGACGCTGAAGGAACCGCCGCTGTCTGCGGAAGAAAATGCCACCGTAGTCAGCATGAAGGAAATCTACGACTAAATCCAGGCTGTTTATGGGCAGGATGAGAGTGTGATCTGACAGAAAAAGGACCTGTTTCATGGACAGAGAGTCTGTCCTGAAACAGGTCCTTTTATGCGTAAAGGATTTTTTAATACCCCAGGCTCCGGTCTACCAGGTGCAGCAGCGGTTTTCCCTCTGCATAGCGCAGGAGATCTTCGCAGAACATTTCGACATTTCTCTGCCGTGTGTAGGCAACGGCAAAATTACCGGCCACGTGGGGGGTGAGAAGGAGATTCTTTGTCTTCCAGAGGGGATCCTCCGCGGGCAGAGGCTCGGTCTTTGTTACATCGAGGGCCGCTCCGGCGATCTGCTCCGTCTCGAGCGCGTGGATCAGTGCCGGTTCATCGATGGCGGTTCCTCTCCCTACGTTTACGATATAAGCGTTCCGGGGGAGCAGGGAGAGGGTTCTCTCATTCAGAATGTCTATCGTTTCCGGGGTAGAGGGCAGGCTCATGATCAGGACGTCGGTCCGGGGAAGCACTTCCTCCAGCCTGCTCTGGGGCAGCATCTCATCGAAGGATGGTTCATCGCTTTTTCCGCTGCGGCTCACTGCTGTGATACAGGCCGGTTCAAAGGGTACCAGCCTGCGGGCAATGTGCCGTCCGATGTCCCCGGCTCCCAGCAAGGTGATGCGGCTGTCCTTGATGGATCTCTGGGGGAGAACCGGCCGCAGCCATACGTTTTCCTGAACGGCTGCCGCGTAGGTGGGCTCGCGTCGCAGGAGCATCAGTGTCAGCATCAGGGCGTGCTCAGACAGGGTCAGGCCAAAGGCTCCGGCGGAATTGGTTAACAGGGTTTCTGCGTGCTTTATGGCTCCCGGGGCACAGAAGGCATCGGCTCCGGCCCAGGGGATGCAGATCCATTTCAGATGATCCGACTGCCGCGCGGCTTTCGGGGCGTGGCCGTAGATGATTTCTGCCTCCATGATCGGGTCTCCGGCTTCCTCTTCACTGTTAAATATCGCGATTTCACAGCCGGTCTGGCGGGCGGTGGTACGAATCTTTTCCAGGAGCTCTTCTTCCAATCCGGGGTTAATAACGATCAGTTTTTTTTCCATATCGGGTTCCTTTCTGGTTTTTTCCGATGTATCTGTTTTCATTATAGCGCCGGGTCCTGCTTTCGTCAATTCACGTGATAAAGCGGAGGGCAGACTTTTGGAAAAACGATTGAAAATAAATTCTGATTAATCTATAGTATTATTGAAAAATAAAATCTGATAAAGGAGACCATACAATGAACATTCTGAAAGATCAAAACGGAACAGAACTGGAGATAGTCCTGGAAGGCCGGCTGGATACCGTTACGGCACCGGAGCTGGAAAAAGAGCTGAAGGAGTGTCTGGGAGGAATAACCCGGCTGACGATGAATTGCCGCAGTCTGGAGTACATTTCTTCTGCCGGCCTTCGTGTTCTTTTGTCTGCGCATAAGATGATGAGTGGAAAAGGTGGCATGATCGTTACCCATGTCAACGAGATTGTGCAGGAAGTATTGGATGTGACGGGTTTTTCGGACATTCTTAACATCGAATAGACGATATTTCCTGCGCTCCCCGGGACTCGTGGCAAAGCCTTGTACATCGGAAGGGAGGATGCTTTGGAATGATTCAAAATGAACCCCTTATAAAGCGTAGTGAGATGATTCGCTGCGCCCTGTGTAGTGATGCACCCTGTGATTATGTCTGCAGCCGTCTGAAACCCTCGGCGCTGCTGAGAAGCCTGTGGTTTCGGAACGAACAAGGCGCCGTCTCCCGTCTGCCGGAGATCAATCCCTGCCTTCGCTGTGACGGAGCCTGTGAGCGCAGCTGTGTCCGGCCGGGGGAGGTCCCCATACGGCGTCTGATCGGCAGATTATATGATGAGGTCAGACCGGTGACGGAAACGGTGGTGCCGGAAGGGGAGGAGCGGCTTCGGTGCGACCTGTGTGGTATTCCGCTGGAGAATCCATTCCTTCTTTCTTCGTCGGTCGTAGCCAGTACCTATGATATGTGTGCCCGTGCTTTTGAGGCCGGGTGGGCTGGAGCGTGTTTTAAGACCATCTGCAGTATGGATATTCATGAAGCCTCTCCTCGTTTTTCGGCGATTGCGGGGGATGGCGGAAGTATTATCGGTTTTAAGAATATTGAACAGCTCTCGGATCACAGTGTGGCGGAAAACATGGAGATTTTCCGCAGACTGAAACAGAACTACCCTGAAAAGTTTATACTTGCTTCTATTATGGGTCAGAATGAAGAAGAGTGGGGGACCCTGGCACAACAGTGCGAGGAAAATGGGGCGGATGCGGTTGAACTGAATTTTTCCTGCCCCAATATGGCAGAGGGAGGACTGGGGGCGGATATCGGCCAGATTCCGGAACTGGTGGAGCGCTTCACCTCGGCGGCCAGGAGATCCTGTCATATTCCCATACTGGCAAAACTGACACCCAATGTGGCGTCGATGAATCCTGCGGCGGAAGCAGCCAGACGTGGAGGCGCGGACGGACTCGCGGCCATCAATACGATCAAATCTGTAGTTGGACTGAATATTCATACCTATGTGTCGGCTCCGTCCGTACACGGCCTTTCTGCTGTGGGAGGATACAGCGGAAATGCAGTAAAACCGATTGCACTGCGTTTTATAGGAGAGCTGGGACACAATCCGGCTCTTTCGGGGATGCATCTTTCTGCGATGGGAGGAGTGGAAACCTGGCAGGATGCCCTGGAGTTCCTCTTGCTGGGAGGTGCTTCTATTCAGGTGACAACGGCCGTTATGCAGTATGGTTACAGGATCATAGACGATCTGAAAGAGGGGCTCAATCTGTACCTGGCAGAAAAGGGCTATGCCAGCGTAAAGGAAATCATAGGTGCAGGGCTGGATTCTCTGGATTCTTCTACCGACGCACTGGAGAGGGATACGGTTATTTTCCCGAAGTTTCATCGGGACAGATGTATTGGCTGCGGACGATGTGAGCTGTCCTGTATGGATGGCGGCCACCAGGCAATCCGCATGAATGAGAAGCGCAGACCGGTGCTGAACGCTAAAAGGTGTGTCGGCTGCCATTTATGTGTTCTGGTATGTCCTCAGCAGGCGGTTACGGCAGGGAATAAAAGGATCCTGCCGGTGAAACGGGAACCATAGGTTTGGGAGGAAAACGGTGATTCGGCTGGCAATTGTAGAAGACGAAGAGCAATATATTCAGCAGCTGGAGGAGTACCTGGCCCGTTATCAGAGAGAAAACGGAAGGCGGATGGATATCCGTGTTTTCCGGGATGGGGATGAACTTCTGGAACAGTATGAGGGACAGTTTGACATCCTGCTGATGGATATCCAGATGCGTTTTGTGGATGGAATGACCGCGGCCGAGCAGATCCGCCAGCGAGACCAGGAAGTTGTGATCATGTTTATCACGAATATGACACAGTATGCCATCCGTGGGTATCAGGTGGATGCCCTGGATTATCTGGTAAAGCCGGTGGAATATTTTGCCTTTTCGAGGAAACTGGACCGGGCGATTTCCCGGGCCGGCAGCCGGAACCGGCATTATATCTCGATCCGGGTGGATGGAGGTCTCCGCAAACTGGATGTCTCTCATATCTTATATATAGAAAGTCAGGGACATGATCTCTGCTACCTTACCACCGAGGGAGAATATTTCTCCCGGGGGACCATTCGTGAGGCGGAAGAACAGATGAAACACCATGATTTCTACCGCTGCAACAAGGGATGTCTGGTGAACATGGCGAGGGTGGAAGCGGTGGAAGACGGCTGCTGCCTGCTGGAGGGGGAGAGAATCCCCATCAGCCGCGCCAGAAGGAAAGAATTTATGGAGGAACTGGCGGACTATATGAGCCGGACCCTCACCTGAGGGGGATCCGACGCTCCTTGACGTATGGGTCCGTGAGGATATTATGACAGGTACTTATCAGGATATCCCCCGTCTGTATACGGCGATCGCCGAATGGATGGGGTGTATGCTTTTTCTGGGGATCGGCAGACGCCAGCTGTCGGACTGGATGTTTTTTGTCGCAAGCGTAGTTTTTCTGGCCATACAAAGTCTCTTCTTAGTGGTGACTGAGGGAACGGAATCCAATGTACTCTGGATCCTGTATATGGTCATCGCAGTGGTTCTTATGTATGGCTTTCTGATGTTAGCCGGAAATTACACACCACTATGCGTAGCCTATATCTGCGGGATTTCCTTTCTGGTGGCAGAGTTTATGGCAGCTCTGGAGTGGCAGCTGCATGCCTGGTTTGCAGCGACGATGACCATGACGCAGACCTTTGCCTGGCTGCTGCTGGTTGTGGTATATGGAGCGACGGTGGCACTGGTTTATCTGCTGGCCAAACCACAGCTGACGGCGGAATTCCTGGAGAGACTTACGCTGCGGGAAGTGCTGTCTTCGATGGTGATCGTACTGTTTGCCTTCGTGTTCAGCAATATGAGTTTTATCCTTAGCAATTCCCCCTTCTCCGGCCGTATCATGGATGACATCTACTACATGAGAACCCTGGCGGATGCCGGAGGACTGGCGGTATTCTATGCCTACCAGAGCCGGATCAGCGAGCTGCTGGCGGAGCAGGAAGTGGCAGCGATTCAGCAGGTGCTGAGAAGCCAGTATGAACAATACCGCAATTATCAGGAGAGCGAAGAGATGCTCCATATCCTTCAGCATGATCTGAAGCACCAGATCGACGGACTGAGGGAGGAGACCGATCTGACCCGGAGAAAAGAGTGGCTGGATGCCATGGAACAGGAGCTGGATTCCTGGCGCATTCCTCAGAAAAGCGGAAATCCGGTGCTGGATACCATACTGGCGGCGAAGATCCGGCAGGCCAGAAATCTGAAGATCCGGATGACCTGTGTGGCAGACGGGGAACTGCTTTCCATGCTCCATGTCATCGATATCTGCACGATTTTCGGGAATGCCCTGGATAATGCCATCGAAAGTGTGGTTCAGATCGAGGAAGAGGAAAAGCGGCTGATCCACGTGTCGGTGTCAGCCCAGAAGCAATTTACCTTTATACAGATATCCAATACCTGTGAGACGGAGATCCGCCACGGGGAAGGGGATACATTGCTCACTACCAAGGCGGATCAGAAAAAACACGGGTATGGTCTGAAGAGCATCCGGTATTCCGTTGAAAAATACGGGGGGAGCGTCAGCGTAGAGGTTCGCCAGGAATGGTTCGAACTGCGTATCCTGATTCCGCGGAATGAAAAGCAGACTAAATAAAGTAGTAGAGATACAATTTATGCCAAAAAACGACGGTTTATGCCAAATGGTATTTTTCGTCGTTTTTTTTGTTTATAATACAATGGTCTATGTAACCATTTAGCCATATTTATCTTTACATTATTCTATGTGAAGCAGAGGAGGAAGATATGGATGTAAAAAAGCTGGTGGGGCAGATGACACTGGAAGAAAAGTGTTATCTCCTGTCCGGCAGAGATTTCTGGCAGACCCGTTCGGTGAAACGTCTGGGGGTGCCGAATATTACTCTGTCCGACGGCCCCCACGGAATCCGTAAACAGGAAGGCGCCAGCGATCAGCTGGGTCTGAACGGCAGTGTCCCCGCCACCTGTTTCCCCACGGCTGCTACTGTGGCAAACAGCTGGGATGAGAAGCTGGGAGAAGAAATCGGCAGTTTTCTGGGAGAAGAGGCGGCGTCTCAGGATGTATGCGTACTGCTGGGCCCGGGGATGAATATCAAAAGAAGCCCTCTTTGCGGGCGGAATTTTGAGTACTTCAGTGAAGACCCCTATCTGGCCGGCAAGATGGCCGCCGCTTATGTGCGGGGAATTCAGTCCAGAGGCGTAGGTGCCTGCCCGAAACATTTTGCCGTAAACTCGCAGGAGCTGCGCCGTATGGCCAGTGACTCGGTGCTGGATGAGCGAACGCTGAGAGAGATCTACCTGACGGGATTTGAGATTGCCGTCAGGGAATCCCATCCGAAGTCGATCATGTCTTCTTATAACCGGGTGAATGGTGTCTATGCCAATGAGAACGAGCATCTTCTGCAGGAGATCCTGCGGGATGAATGGGGCTTCGACGGTTTTGTGGTGTCGGACTGGGGCGCTTCCAATGATCACGTGGCAGGAGTGGCTGCCGGATCCCATCTGGAGATGCCTACCACGGGAGGGGATTCCGATGAGGAACTGATCGCTGCCGTAAAGTCCGGCAAGATCAGCGAAGAGATGGTGACCCGCCGGGTGGAGGAACTGCTTACGGCAGGTCTCTGGGCCAGAGAAGCGGTGGACAAGGTGAAAGGTCAGCCCTTCGATGTGGAAGCCCATCATCAGATGGCCAAAAAAGCAGCGGAGCAGTGTATTGTTCTGCTGAAAAATGACAAGGATATTCTGCCGTTAGCTGCCGGAACCAAGGTAGCTCTGATCGGTGATTTTGCCAAGACTCCCAGATATCAGGGCGCCGGATCCTCGGTGGTAAATCCCACAAAACTGGACACGACCCTGGATGTGGTCGGGAACTTCCCTCTGGAACTGACAGGATTTGCTGCCGGCTATCACCGCACCGGCCCGGCCGATGCAGCCCTGGAAGAGGAAGCCTGTGCCCTGGCGAAGAAGGCGGAGGTCGTTCTGCTGTATATCGGTCTGGATGAGATCTCAGAGTCCGAAGGTCTGGATCGCCCCCATATGAAACTTTCCGACAGCCAGATCCGTCTGATCCGGAAAGTACATGCGGCCAATCCCCATGTGGTGGCGGTGCTGTCCGGTGGCTCGGCGATCGAGATGGACTGGGAAGGCGAATGCGAGGCCATTATTCACGGCTATCTGTCCGGACAGGCCGGAGCTGCAGCCATGCTGGAAGCCATCACAGGGCAGATCAATCCTTCCGGAAAACTGTCGGAGACTTACCCGATGCGGTACGAAGATGTTTCCTCCGCTCCCTATTTCCCGGCGAAGGAGAGAACCGCCGAGTACCGGGAGGGCCTGTATGTGGGCTACCGGTATTTTACCACGGCGAAAAAACCGGTGCGTTATCCCTTCGGGTACGGCCTCAGCTATACCACCTTTGAGTATAAGAATCTGACGGCCAGTGAAAAAGAAGCTGTATTTACCATTAAAAACACCGGAGAGGTGGACGGTGCGGAAGTGGCCCAGGTGTACGTGAGTGCGAAATGCCACGGTGTATACCGCCCGGCGAAGGAACTGAAGGGCTTTGTCAAGGTGTTCCTGAAAGCCGGAGAAGAGAAGCAGGTGACGGTGAAGCTGGATGACAAATCCTTCCGCTACTTCAATACGAAGACCAACCGCTTTGAAGTAGAAGAAGGGGAGTATGAAATCCAGGTCGGTGCCAGCTGTGAGGATATCCGGCTTGCTGCAACGGTGGCGGTAAAAGGAACCGGGGCTCCTCTGCCGGCCTATGCCGGAAAACTTCCTTCCTATGAAAAATGCGAGATCGCCCATGTGCCGGATGCGGAATTTGCGGCTCTTCTGGAGAGACCGATTCCCGACGGCAGCTGGAGCGGTACTCTGGAAGCCAACGACGCTCTCTGCCAGCTGTATTATGCCAAAGGCTTTGTGGCCCGCATGGTATATAAAGTGATGACCCGGATGCTGGACAAGAGTATGGCGAAGGGCAAGCCGGATCTGAACACCATGTTCATCTATAATATGCCCTTCCGCGGTATCGGAAAGATGGCCGGCGGTATGGTCAGCCAGCACATGGTAGAAGGCATTCTGAAGGCTGTGAACGGACATTTCTGGGGTGGCCTGGGCCAGATCATCGGAGGATTCTTCAGGCAGCGCGGTGTGCAGAAGAAAGCAAGCAAGATGGAATAGGAGAGGAAATATATGGGTTTTTTAAACAGCTTTGCGGAAAAACATCCGAAGGCAGCTCAGTGGATCCGTGAAGGCGGCCTGTTTCTGATCTTCAGCTATGTAGTGACCTTCCTGAAATGGGGTCTGCTGACATTCCTTCCCGGGATGTTCCGCGGCATAGTTGGCGATATGGCCTGGAGCTGGCCGGGCATCAACGTACAGGTGATGGGGGTGCCCCTGACGCTGGCAGTCATAGGAAACAGTCTGGCAGACGGTGGTCTGGCCTTTACCCTGGCGAACTTCACCTCGATTATTCTGGGTGAATGCATCAACTTCCCTCTGCAGAGGAATGTGACCTTCCGCAGCAAGGGACCGGTCCTTCCGCAGATCCTCTGCCATTTCGCCGGAGCCCTGGGGGTATTCTTCATCATGAATCTGTTTACCTGCATCTGGAATCCGGTGACAGCCGCTTTCCATGTCCCGGACGGAATCCGGAACATCGTGACAACGGTGGTGACCGGCGGTGTATCGATGGTCATCATTTTCGCCATTGACAAGACCATCTTCGCCGAAGGATTCGGTAAGAAAAAATAAGTGTTTCCATAATGCATATTTAAAATATCAACACTAAGGAGAAAGGAGACTTCTCGAATGAAAGGAAAAGAAGTCAGGAAGTTTCTGGCA
>CAMOYN010000103.1 GCA_946630035.1 uncultured Lachnospiraceae bacterium | reverse complement strand
CCGTAGAAAAAGAGCTGCGCAATAGCGGCGATCACAGGTACGATGGTATTCAGCAGTAGCGAAAAAGTAATACGCCACGGCAGGACCTTGCGATACTCAAGGATCATGGACAGCAAAAGCAGAATAATCAGCAGCGGGAATATATAACAGATCAGATGCCACGGAGAACGGTGGTAGTTATTACCCGCATCAAACGTGTAATACAACCCCGTAAACTGAGAAACAATCAACGTCAAAGAGCCCATCAGGAACAGACCCTCACAGACAAGGAGACGTTTCGGGAATACTTTAACCCCACCTTCATTCCTGAAAAGATCCATCAGATACAACGTCAATGAATGCAGCAGATAAAGCGTCAGGAAAAACACGAGGAAATTGCTGATTCTGACCATCCAGAAACCAAGCTCACTGCCATCCCCCGCAAAATGATAGGCACAGCGATCCGATAACAGAAGCAACATCGCAGCAAACTCCATCACCGCCAATATACCACGCCTCTTCCGGGAAAGAGAATAGGTAAACAAGGTAAGAATAGCCAGTATGCCACAGCAGCCACTTAAAAACAGCATAAGATCCAGTTGAAACGTTTTAAGTAACCCCATCATCCGCAATCCCCCAATACTACCGATGCGCATAAACAATTATAACTCGACGATTAGTTTACACATATTATTATAACAAAACATAGGAAATAGTGCAACGAGGATTGCCCCTGATTGCCCCTGATTTGGGCGTCAGCGCCCGGGTTTGAGCTGGGCCAGGATTACGACTCCGATGATGATAACGGCGCCGGCGAGTTCCCGAAGTGAGGGTGCTTCTCCGAGGAGCAGGAATGCGAACAATATCCCGTAGACGGTTTCCATGGAGGAGCAGATGCCGGCCAGCTGGGCTGGGATGTCTTTCAGACTGGTGATGAAGAGGGTGTGGGCGAGGGCGGTGGTGGCGACGCCCAGGAAGAGAAGGAGGCCCAGGTCGGCGTTGGATGGTCGAACGTCAAGCTGCAGTATGAATGGAATCAGTACGATGACTGCGGTGGCTTGTTCATAGAAGGCGGTCATTGTCCCGGTATACTTCCCGACAAAGTTCTTATTCATCAATGTAAGAACAGCGTAGGCGAGAGAGGATATCATACCGACGGTGATGCCAAGAAACATTTTGTTCTCCAGCGAAAACTCGGGTATGGTGATGAAAACGCCGAGTATAATAAGGATGGCGTAGAGTATGTTTTTTCCGGTGAGTTTATTTCGAAATACCAGGGGTTCCAGAAAGGTGACGAACAGAGGAAAGGAGGAAAATGTGATAGTTCCGATGGCTACGGTAGAGAGCTGTATGGACTCGAGGAAGGCCCACCAGTGCAGCGCCAGTACAATGCCGGCGCAGATCAGCAGCAGAAAATCCTTTTTCTCCGGGACAGGGATCTTTTTATCACGGATCAGCATGTACATTCCCAGGGAGATGGAGGATACCAATACCCGGCCGAAGGTGATGCCTATGGCCGGCAGCTGGATCCATTTGGCGAAGAGGCCTGCGAGTCCGAATAAAAGGACGGCGATATTCACAAAAATGACAGCACGCTTTTGCATAGAAAGCTCCTCTCACAGATAATTCGTGGATTCAGAGGGTTCACCTTTCACGGGGACGGTCCTTACGTAAGGACCGTCCCCGTGATTGCCGTGATTGTCCCAGTGAAAGGCACCCCTGGATGTTACAGTTGCAGTAGTCTTGCTATTTCGTCTTCCAGGGTTTTGCCTCGGATGGGTTTGACGAGGTAGCCGTCAAATCCTTCCTGTCGATACAGTTTTTCCATGTCGGATCCGACATTGGCTGTCAGGCACACGATTTTGCTGTCTTTGCACAGGCTGTTTTCCTGGGTTCGGATTCTGTGGAGGCATTCGATCCCGTCCATTTCCGGCATCTGGTGATCCATGAGAATCAGGTCGTAATGTGTTGCGGATGTTTTCCTGAGGGCTTCGACTCCGCCTGGGGCTGTGTCCACCATGATCTGGGTTTCGCGGAGCAGTTTTTTTACTACCATCAGGTTCATCGGGGTATCATCTACGGCGAGTATTTTCCGTTCCGGTGCTACAAATGAGGATTGATACCTGGGAGTGGCTGTACTTTGTGTCTTTCGCAGGTTCACCTGCCCCACCGGGGAGGCATCTGCGACTTTCTGGGGGATTTCAATATGAAAGGTGGAGCCTTTTCCATACTCACTGGTAACCTTCACGGTGCCGCCCATCATGTCCAGGAGCTGTTTCACGATGGAGAGTCCCAGCCCGGTTCCTTCTATGGTGTGGATATTCCTTTCTTCTATGCGCTGAAAGGCAGAGAAAAGATAGGGAATATTCTCTTGGCGGATGCCGATGCCGGTATCTGTCACATCGTAAAGGACAGAATAAGTGCCATTTTCATTGGTTTTTCCGGATATGGCAAGGCGTACCGATCCCTCACGGGTATATTTTACCGCATTGGTCAGTACATTTAAGAGGATCTGTTTGATCCGGACCTCATCTCCGTGCAGCCCGGAAGGAAGGGTTGGGTCGACCTGTATTACAAATTCCAATCCTTTATCCTGGGCGCGCACCCAGATCATATTTACAATGTCGGACAGCATGGATGTCGTATGATAATCGTTGTTCAGGATCTCCATCCCACCGGTTTCGAGCTTCGACATATCCAGTATTTCATTGATGGTATGCAGGAGAATTTTACTGGCGACTTCAATATTGCGGGCGTTTTCCCTGACTTCCTCCGGAATGTTTTCCCGCAATGTCATTTCGTTGAGACCGATAATGGCATTAACCGGGGTCCGGATTTCATGACTCATGCTGGAAAAGAATCGTTTCTGTGCCTGATTCAAATCTTCAATTTCCTTTTTCTGCTGCTGCACAATATGGTTCTCTGTTTTGTAAACTTCGGTAACGAAAGTGAACAGCATACACAGAAGGAGTGTCACAAGAAGAATGGAAAGAAATGACTCTGTGTGTTCCGCCGCGATCTCTTTTCGGATCAGAATCTCCGGATGAAGCATAGCGAAACGATAGCAGAAACCGCTTCCAACGATACATACGGCCAGTGTCGCCACTCTCTCCCATTTCTCTGTCACCAGAAATACGTACACAAGGGCGAAGGCAAACACGGGCGGAGCTCCTCCGTACATGCCTCCGGAGGAGAAAAATGTCATAGGATAGATGAGAAAATACAGAAGTCCGGAGATGACAGAACCGGTTCTCCGGTAGCCGGAACGGAATCGAAAGGCGATGGTGCCCGTGAACAGAATCATACCCACAAACATGATAAGTATTTGCGTAACACTGCTCCCGGAAATCATACTGTAGATGGTGACAATGATATATTCTGTCAGGGCGATGGTGGAGAGAAGCTGGAACAGTCTGTCCTGGAGAGGGATCTCCGGGTTCAGAATATGCTGCATCATCGATTTCATTGCGATTACTCCATTTTATTGGATCAGGATACTTATTGGATTATATTACGGAGCCGGTCTGTCAGATCTGTACAGGTCTGAATAAACGGATCGTGTTTTTCAAGAATAAGATCTTTCTTCTCTTCTTTTCCGGCCAGTTCCAGTTCCCTGGCCAGTTCAGACACCTGGACCGCGCCAATCATCCGGGAGGTATTTTTTAGTGAATGGGCGCAGATCGCATATTGTGACCAGTTATTACTAATGAGAAACGACTGCATCTCCTCCATTCTTACTCTGCTTTCCTCCAGATATTCACCGAGCATTTCCTCGTAGAATTCCGGATCATCCGCACAGTAAGCCAGACCTTCCTCTGTAACCAGCCCGATTTTCTCCAGTTCAGCTATATTTAGCATGGTGTCCCTCCCTCTTCTGTAAGAATCATATCTCCCGCATCTGATATTCGGTGTCTTCGTCCATCATCCGTATCATAATATCTGCAAAGCAGGGATCGAACTGGCTTCCTTTGCATCGCTCCAGTTCTTCCCGGACCTTTGCCTGAGGCAATGCGCCGCGATAGCTTCGGTTGCTGGTCATGGCATCGTAGGTATCGGCAATGGCAATGATCCGTGCCATTTCCGGTATGTTTTCTCCTGTAAGTCCATCCGGATACCCTTTTCCGTCAAACCTTTCATGATGCCATCTGGCACCAATCATCAGCTCCGGAAAGTCAGAAATATTTTTCAGGATCTCCGCACCGACGGAGGGATGGGATTTGATCGACGCAAACTCCTCATCCGTAAGACGTCCCGCTTTATTGATAATAGCATCCTGAATCCCAATCTTCCCTACATCGTGCAGCAGCCCCATCATATAGATGTTATCCTGCTCGGTTTCGCTGAAACCGGCCCTGCGGGCGATTTCCCGGGAATAGGCAGCCACTCTGGAAGAATGGCCGTGGGTATATTTATCCTTAGCATCCACCGAAGCAGCGAGGGCCTGAACAATCTGGATATAAGCCCGGGAAAGTTTCTCCGTCTTCACCCGGATTTCCTGCGCCATATCGTTATGAAGACGATTCAGCTCTATGGTATTCTGAACTCTCTTCAGGAGAACTTCGGCTGCAAATGGTTTCCGGATGAAATCCGCAGCTCCCGCATGCAGCCCCGCTGTCTCTGTCTTCACATCTTCATCTCCGGTCAGGAAAATCACCGGAATACCCCTGTAAACCGGATCGGTCTGAATTCTCTTCAGCAGATCAAAACCGTTTACATCCGGCATATGAACATCGAGCAAAAACAGATCCGGCAGAATACGACCCTCCAGGAACTCATAGAACTCTTTTCCCGAACGGAGGTACCATCCCTCCACATCTGATTTCTCCAGCACCCGCCGGACCAGCTTCAGACTCATAATGTCATCATCTACAACCACAATTCTGTTTTTCATAAAATATCTCCTCCATACAGAGGGACGGTCCTTACGTAAGGACCGTCCCCGTGTATTTAGATAGAAGTAGTTCTTCTAACATGATCAGCTCTCCTTCGGGGTCTCCACTGCCTTCCGGGATGTAGACCAGGCCGATGGCGTAGCGGGTGGCTGCGGCTAACATGATGTGGAATGAGCCGGAGAACATGGCGGCTTCAGAGAATTCTGTGTTGAGGGTTCCGTCTTTGCAGCCGCGGAGGTACATCTCATGAAATGAGTCTTTCAGGTTATTCACCATCCTGACGAAGGGCTGGGTCTGTTCTTTCATTCCTGCTTCGTGACGCAGGTAGCTGTTGAAGTCATAATTAAAACTCAATATGTCTTTGTGATTACGATACAGATCGATGAAAGAATCCAGGTAGAAACGAAGGTATTCCGCTCCTGTCATCTGTAACAGCTCTTCCTGGGGGATGGAGGCATTATATTCGGTGATATATTTTTCCCAGCTCCAGGCGCTGATGGCAATTACCAGATCCAGCTTGGTATTGAAATAACGGTAGAGGGTGGCATGGCCGACGCCGCTCTCTTTGGCTATCTCCGGTAGAGTGACCGTTTCAATGCCTCGTTCAGAGAAGAGACGAAATCCGGTCTCTATGATTTTCTGCTGTCTTTCAATCTTCCATGATTTTCCTGCTGTGTAGTCGTTCATTACAGGCTCCTATAATGGCGGATGGGAAATACTTGTCTTTTACCGACCGACACCTTTTAATGATTTTCTCTGGTAGAGCATCTCGTCCGCAAGTTTGATATATGTATTTAATGACTTTTTGGGGTCGGTGCACATGGTATATCCGATCGTCATCTTCAGGGGATAAGGCTTTCCTTCCGCCAGTTCCTTCAGGCAGTCTGCCACATCCCATACCAGATTATCCGGGTCGAACTCCTTCCCTCTGACAGGGGAGCAGGCCAGCATAAACTCATCGCCGCCAAATCGTGCAGCGAAGCCATTGTATTTTCCGATGGTTCGTTTTAACGCCTGGCTGCAGAGAATCAACGCTTCATCCCCTACCGCGTGACCATAGTTGTCATTGATTTTCTTGAAACCGTCCAAGTCGCCCATGTACAGATAGAGAGGATTCGCGGGAGATACATCTTCCAGTCTGTTGGACAGGTATTCGTCCGCTTTGCGGCGGTTATTCATACCGGTAAGCGCATCGGAATTGATATTGGAATCCTGCATGGTGATAAATATGATCACAATTACCGCAAAAATGGCGGCAGGGAGAATGGAGGCTTTCGTCATAGACCCATCCATCAGGATAAACAGAAACAGAATTACTACCGAACCGAATACCGCTCCGTTGGACTGGCGCTTAAAGGTAGTATGTGCTTTGAACATATTCACACCTGCTACGCCAGCAATAAACAACAGATAGGCACTGGCAATCGCCAGTGAGGTAAGATAGTATCTTTCGTGGATGAAATGGCCCTCTTCACTCAGTGTAAACACCAGCTTTGTCCAGGGATTGGAAAAAACCAGGAGGGAGAAAACTATGGCAGGTAACAACCAGATCCACCGCAATGAACCTTCCAGAAATACCTTAATCTGCAATTTTTCAACCACAAAAAGGAAAAAGGCAACGGCGCATGTGGCAACGGACCATAAACTGATGGTACAGACAACCATAAGAACCGCACTGGGTATATGGAGCAGAGCATACTCCTGCAGGGTCCACAGGGTATTTGTCAGAAGATAAAACATGTGAATAATAATCAACATGCAGAAGGAAGTATACTCCCCTTTACGGGCAATATCCCGTCCGGTCTTTGAAAGAATATAGATATCCAGCAGAAGGAAAACCAGCTGAAAAGTGCTGAAAGCAAGTAATATGTCTTTATACATAAGTTTTACCTCCTCCCGCAGGACTATACGATAAGTTGCAAAAAGAATTATTAAATATCTATAATACTATACCATGAAAGCGGTTTTACTTCAAGATAAATGATACAATTCTGATCAAAAATTCGCTTACATATCAGAAAATTATCTGAATTAACAGCATATAGACGAATGTACCGGCCAGAATACTGATGAGAGAATTTCGTTTCCAGACCTGTATTCCGGCAACAAAGGCGGTTGCGATCAGTTCCGGCATCCCAAAAGGAGAAGCCGTCAGGTTCACATCCTTCAGGCAATAGATCACCAGCATGCCGATAATCGCCGGCGGAAGTACTCTTCCGAGATAAGAGATATACTGCGGAGTTTGTTTTCGAAAGATCAGAAACGGAAAGAACCGGATTCCTATGGTCACGATTGACATTGTGGCAACAAGAATAACTGCGTTCATAAATGATTCTCCTCGAAACGCCGAAGGATCGTTAACACCAGCGTGATCATAAGCATCGCCGGGATCAGGAAATTTTCCCGGCCGAACAGAACCAGACTCAGGAGAGTACACAACAGGCCGGTGAGGGCCGGCACATGGTTCTTAGTTGTCAGCCATTGTTCCGTAAAGGAAGCGACAAACAAGGCGGTCATGGAGAATTCAATCCCTGCAGTGGAAAATGGCAGCAGAGATCCAATCAGATTTCCGATGATACTGCCCGTGACCCAGTAACATTGATTGAAAAAGGAAACCAGCGTCCGGTAAAGATTTACATCCACGCCCTCCGGAGCTGTCCCGTCGCACAGAAGAGAATAGGTCTCATCGGTGAGCGCAAAGATCATATAGGGTTTGTATTTTCCCGCTTCCTTATAAGTATCGATCATGGAAATGCTGTAGAACAGATGTCTTGCATTTACCATAAAGGTCGTGATGGCGGTCGTCAGGACCGATGCGCCTCCGGTGAGAAGACCGACTCCCACATATTGCATGGAACCTGCGTAAATAAAAAGGCTCATGGCGGCAGACCACAGCAGGCCATACCCGGCATTTCGCAGCAGAATGCCAAAGCCGATCCCCAGGACCACATATCCCGCCAGAACAGGGAGCGATTTATAAAATGCTTGTTTTACGGTTTTTAAATTCATAGTCAAATTCTGTTCCGATCCTTATACAAGGATCTTCCCTCCATAATCTGAATCCAATTCCTATCGATACTCACAGTCTGCCAGATGGTCATTCACCATCCCGATGGATTGCAGAAAGGAATAGGTGATCACCGGGCCGACAAAGCCGATCCCGCGTTTTTTCATGTCTTTGCTCATAACAGTGGAAATATCCGAGACCGTGGGCATCTGCTCCACCCTCTCCCACCGTCCGTCTATTACCTGTCCGTCCGTGAAGCCCCACAGGTAAGCATCGAAAGATCCGAACTCCGCCTGTATCCGCTTCACCACCTGGGCATTTTTCCGTACACTGAATACCTTGTTCCGGTTACGGATAATACCGGGATCCGTGAGCACAGCTTCCAGTTCCTCATCCGTCATGGCAGCACAGGCGTCGATATCAAAATGATGAAACGCCGCCCTGTAATTCTCCCGCTTATGAATGATAGTCGCCCAGGACAGACCGACACTGGCCCCTTCCAGGCATAACATCTCAAACTGGAAACGATCGTCATGATTCGGTTTACACCACTCATGATCGTGATATTCTTCCAGCAAAGGATCGCCTTCATACCAGGCACGGCAACGACTCATTCTGACTCCTCCCATCTCCTCTTTCATTAAAGAGGACGCAATTAAAAATTACGCAAAAAGCAGATACAATTATATGCGAATATCCGACCGGACGCAAGGCAGAATTATATCCGCCTCTGATTGCTCTCAGATAATGATCCCGTTTAAATGATCCACTTCATGCTGTATAATCTGCGCCGTCCAGCCGGAGTATTTCTGCCGGTGCTTCTTCCAGCTTTCGTCCTGATACTCCACCTCGATATTCTGATAACGGGTGGTCTTCCGTACCCCCTCCAGGGAAAGACAGCCCTCTTCTGCTTCATACGGTGTGTCCA
>CAMOYN010000102.1 GCA_946630035.1 uncultured Lachnospiraceae bacterium | reverse complement strand
CTATGAATTCCTGGAGATGGCCAAGCTCACCAATGAGGCTCAGACCGCACAGCAGGAGACGAATGAGAAGGTCTACCGGGAAGATGCCATCAAGAAACAGATTGCCTTCCTGCAGAAGGAACTGGACGAGATGCATCCGGAAAATGTGACGGATGTGCGGCGGTTCGAGAAAAAGATTCAGGAATCGGGCATGAATGAGACGGCCCGGAAGGAAGCGGACAAGATTCTCCACCGCATGAAACAGGAGGGGGAGAACAGTCACGAATACGGTACTCTGTATGAGTACCTGGATTTTGTCACCTCTCTTTCCTGGAAGAAGGAGGAGGCCTGCGATATCGATCTGGGAGAGGCGGAGAAGATACTGGACGAAGACCATTTCGGCATGAAAAAAGTGAAGCAGCGGATTCTGCAGCAGATTGCCGTGATGAGCCTGAACCGCCGTCAGTCCGGATCCATTTTGCTGTTTGTCGGGGCACCCGGTACCGGGAAAACCAGCATCGGCCAGAGCATTGCCAGAGCGTTGAAGCGCTCCTATGTACGTGTCAGCCTGGGCGGCGTGAGAGATGAGGCGGATATCCGGGGCCACCGGAGAACCTACATCGGTGCCATGCCCGGACGGATCATGGAGGGGATCAAACGCAGCGGCACCTCCAACCCGGTGATGGTGCTGGACGAGGTGGATAAACTGTCCCATGATTTTGCCGGAGATCCCGCCAGCGCTCTTCTGGAGGTGCTGGATCCGGAGCAGAATAATAATTTTACCGATCACTATATGAACGTACCCTATGATCTGTCGGACGTCCTGTTTGTATGCACGGCCAATACCGTGGATACGATTCCGGAGCCGCTGCTGAACCGGATGGAGGTCATTCCCTTTGCCGGTTATACGGCGACGGAGAAATACCAGATCGCCCGGCGCCATCTGCTTCCGAAGGCCATGAAGGCCATGGGGCTGAAGGCGAAGGATCTGAAGGTGACCGATGCGGCCCTCACCACGGTGATCTCCGACTATACCATGGAAGCCGGCGTCCGGGGCCTGAAAAAATGCATGGATACCCTGTGCCGGGCGGCGGCTGTGAAGCTGGTCCGGGGCGACCAGAAATCCGTGACCGTCAGCCCGAAGAAGCTGCCGGAGCTGCTGGACCGCAAACCCATGCACCACGACAAGGTACTGAAGAATCCGAAACCGGGCATCGTGACCGGCCTGGCCTGGACCCAGGCGGGCGGCGATATCCTCTATATCGAGACCCTGTTCATGCCCGGCAGCGGAAAGATACAGGTCACCGGCCAGCTGGGGGATGTGATGAAGGAGTCCACCCAGATCGCGGTAAGCCTGGTGAAATCCATGGTGCCGGAAAAAGCACAGGTCTTTGAAGAACATGATCTCCACATTCACGTACCTGCCGGAGCCGTACCGAAGGACGGACCCTCCGCCGGCATCACCCTGACCACGGCCCTCATGTCCCTGGTACTGGAGAAACCGGTGGATCCAACCATCGCCATGACCGGCGAAGTCTCCCTCCAAGGCAAGGTAATGCCCATCGGCGGTCTGTCCGAAAAACTGATGGCAGCCCAGCGGGCCGGCATCCAGACCGTCCTGATTCCGAAGGAAAATGTCGAAGATCTGGATGAGATTGCCGAGGAGGTGAAGGAAAAACTCACCATCCTCCCGGTAGAAACCGTAGAAGAAGTACTGCACAAAACCGGCCTGACAACCGCCGGCGAATGAGTCAGAAGAAAAATAAAAGGGGTTTAATATATGAATAGTTTCAGACTTCCCTATCATCTGATTGTGGATCAGGGGATTTTTTCCCGGGTGCCGGAGGTGATGGAAGATGCCATTCCCGGCATCGGAACAAAGAAGAGCATTTTGGTGACGGAGGAGAATCTGGTGCAGATTTTCCAGCCGGTGATTGATCAGATTCACGCCAGTTTCCCGGCATGTGAGGAGTATCTGCTGCAGCAGCAGACCTATGACAACGCGGTGTCGCTGGCAAAATATATCACCATGAATGATATTTCGGTGGTGATCGGTCTGGGGGGAGGTACCGTCCTGGATCTGGCGAAATTTGCTGCTTTCGTCAGTAAGAGTCATTATATCTGTCTGCCGACGACCCTCAGCAATGACAGCCTGGCGTCGCCGGTGGCGGTGCTGGGAACCGTGGGGAAAGCCCGGAAGACCTTCCGGTGCACCATTCCGGATGCCATTCTGGTGGACACCGATGCCATTGTCAGTGCGCCGAAAAAGCAGCTGCTGTCTGGGATCGGGGATACCATCAGCAAATATACGGCCCTGAATGACTGGAAACTGGCCTATCAGAAGGGAAATGACCGGGTGGACGATTTTGCCTACATGATCTCCAAGATGGCATTTAACTCGATCTGTTATAATGACCAGAGGGATCTGAAGAGCCTGGATTTTCTGAAGCGGCTGACCCAGGCCCTGGTGATGGGCGGCCTTGCCATGGAAATTGCCGGGTCCTCCCGGCCCAGCAGTGGCTCCGAGCATCTGTTCAACCATTCTCTGGAGGAGAATTTCGGAGACCAGGTGAATGTGCCTCACGGCATCGCGGTGGCCATGGGAAGCTACGGCGCCTGCAAATTCCAGAACCGGAATATCGGGAAGATCACCCGGGTGATTCAGACCTACGAGATCCCTGTCCGGCCCTCGGACTGGAAGATCGATGAGGATCTGTTTGTCGAGGCATGGCAGACCGCTGCCGCCACCCGTCCGGAACGGTATACGATCCTGAACGAGACCGACCTTTCCGCCGGCCGGCTGGCAGAGCTTTACCGGGAAATGGAAGAAGTGTTTGCTGCACTGTAACGATAGAGCAATAGAACAGGGGACGGTTCTGCGTCCTATGGGAGTAAGGAGGAAAACGATGCAATACAGAGAAGGCTGTAATGGGGAACAACTTTCCGTACTGGGGTTTGGCTGTATGCGTTTTACACATAAAGGCCCCGGAATTGACAAGAAGAAGGCGGAGCAGGAGCTTCTGGCAGCGATCGAGGGCGGCGTGAACTATCTGGATACGGCCTATGTTTATCCGGGAAGCGAGGCTCTGGTGGGAGAGATCCTAGAGGAGAATCACTGCCGGGACAAGGTGTATCTGGCGACGAAGCTTCCCCATTATCTGGTTCGCTCAAGAGAGGGAATAGAAAAAATCTTTCAGGAAGAGCTGAAACGACTGAGGACGGATCACATTGATTACTATCTGATGCATATGCTGAGTGACCGGAAAGCCTGGGAGCGGCTTCTTCCCTGGGGGATCGAGGAATGGATTGCCGAGAAGAAGGCCTCCGGCCAGATCCGGCACATCGGATTCTCCTTCCACGGGCATACGGAGGCCTTTAAAGAGGTAGTGGACGCCTATCCCTGGGAGTTCTGCCAGATTCAGTACAACTACATGGATGAAAATTCCCAGGCCGGCCGGTCCGGACTGCAGTATGCCCACGAAAAGGGACTTCCGGTGATCATCATGGAACCTCTGCGGGGCGGCCGTCTGGTGGGACTGCTGCCGAAGGAAGCCAAGGGGATCATCCGTAAATACGGGGATGGCCGCAGCCCGGCGGAGTGGGCCTTCCGCTGGCTCTATGATCAGCCGGAAGTGACGGTAGTACTCTCCGGCATGAACTCCACGGAAATGGTGGAGGAGAACCTGCGGATCGCTTCAGAGACCTTACCAGGCTGCATGACAGAAAGAGACCGCAGACTCCTGGCTCACGTGAAAAATGTGGTCAACCGGAACGTACGGGTGGGCTGCACCGGCTGCGGCTACTGCATGCCATGTCCGAAGGGCGTAGACATCCCCGGAACCTTCCGCTGCTACAATGCAGCCACTTCCGAAGGACTCACCTCCGCCCGCAGAGACTATCTGCAGACCACGGCCATGCGCTCAGAAACCAGCTCCGCATCCCAGTGCATCCGCTGCGGAAAATGCGAGCAGCACTGCCCGCAGCATCTGCCGATCCGGGACAAACTGGCCGAGGCTGCAAAAGAACTGGAGACACCCATCTACAAGATCGCTAAGGCAGCGATCCATATCGGAAAATTCTACTAAAATTTTTTGAGTCAGAGGGGACGGTTCTTTTTGACTCATTGCTTGCAATGAGTCAAAAAGAACCGTCCCCTCTGACTCACCCTCGACAAAGCTATGGGAATCTGGTAGAATAGGGAGATCGGAAATTGTAAACATGGGGAGTGGAACGATGCTTTTAAAATATATAGAGACAGACCGGACGTTCTATGCGGATAAGGATATACGGGATGGATGGCTGGAGGCTCCGGAGGGGAGACTTCCTCTGATCCGGTTCCACAGTCTGGATGGGATGGACTGGCTGGATGCCTGTTTTACGACCCGGCGGGGTGGTGTCAGTACCGGGTACCTGGCGGAGCTGAATCTGGGTTTTGAACGAGGGGACGTGCCGGAGAATGTATGGACGAATTATCGCCGGGTGGCGGATCGTCTGGGGGTTCCCCTCGAGGATATGGCTCTGACCCGGCAGGTGCACGATACGGAGATTCTCTATGTGAATCCGTCTCTGACCCTGGGTCAGCCGCTCCAGCGGAAGATCGACCATACGGATGGTCTGTTCACGGATGTCCCGGGGATCCTGCTGTCGGCTACCTTTGCGGACTGTGTGCCGGTGTATCTGGCGGATCCGGGAACCCATACCATCGCGCTGGTGCATTCCGGCTGGAAGGGGACTGTGGGTGAGATCAGCCGGAAAGCGGTGGAGATCCTCGCGGCCCGGGGCGCGGATCCGGCACAGATCATCGCTGTGACCGGCCCCTGCATCAGCGGGGAGCGCTACGAGGTGACAGGGGAAGTGACCGAGGCTTTCCGGAAGGTCTTCTCTCCCGAAGCCATGCAGCAGATTGCCCGTCCGATGGATGATATCCACTGGCTGCTGGATCTGCCGGCGGCGATCTGGTATTCCCTGAGATCTGCCGGTCTGAAGCCGGATCATATTCATTTTTCCGGGCTCTGCACCTATGACAATCCGGAGCTCTTTTCCCACCGGAGATCTCACGGTAAGCGGGGAAATATGAATGCGTTTATGTATATTCACTAACAGAAAAAAATCGTGGATCTTTCTCCTGATTCTGGCACTGCTGATGCCCCTGGCTTCCTGCACATCGCTGCCTCTTTCCGGAGGACAGCCCGTGTTCCTGCCGGCGGCGGGCGAGGATCCCGCCGGGGCGGTGGAAACTTATCTGCAGTCCTATGCAGACCCGGAGGCTGGAGTGGCGGTGACGGTATTTGACGGGAGCCGCAGAATCTGTGAAAAATATGCAGGCTATGCGGACCGGGAATCGCAGACCGCGGTTACGGAAGACAGCGTTTTCGACTGGGGGGAATGCGCTTCTCTCCTGGTCTGGATCAGTGCCATGCAGCTGGCAGAACAGGGAAAACTGAATCTGAACCGGGACGTGCGCTTCTATCTGCCGGCTCATCTGCTGAGCAATCTGCCGGCCGAAAAGACGATCTCCATGATTCATCTGATGAATCACACCGCAGGATGTCAGGAGGTAGTATCGGGCAGATACTATGCCCTCGGAAAAAGAATTCCCGCCCTGGAAAAGGCCCTGACGGCTCTTCAGCCGGAGATGGTTTTCCCCACCGGCAAGGTGACGGCTTACTCCGCCTGGGGCACTTCGCTGGCCGCCTACGTGATCGAATGCATCACCGGTCAGACCTACGATCAGTACGTGGAGACCCATATTTTCATGCCCCTCGGGATGGAGAATACGGCTCTGCTGCCGGATCTGTCGGACAATCCTTCCGTAAAAGAACGGCGCCGGAAGATGATCTGCTACAGCCGGTCCGGGCGGGCCCTGGGAAATGCCATAGCCTCCCGGCCTCTTTACCCGGCGGATATGTGCGCCGGAACCATGGAAGACTTCGCCACCTTCGCACAGGCGCTGCTTCCGGGTGGAGAGGCCTGGCAGCAGTTGTTTTCCGAAAAAGAAACCCTTCTTACCTTTCTGAAGGCTACCGATACCTACGCAGATGAAACCCCCAAGAACAGCCATGGATTGTGGCATATATTCGCGGGAACAGCCCTGGTGGGCCACGAGGGCGAAAGCCTCGGCTGCACCTCCAGCCTGATGCTGGATCTGGCAGGTGGCACCGGACTTTGCGTGATGACCAATATAAAAAATGACAATCTGATCAACCGGGGGCTGCGGGAGATGGTCTACGGCTCCTATACAGGATCCGCCTTCGATCGGGATAAAGCCCTGCCCTCCGGATTTTTCGGAAATGCCGAAAATGTATGGAGCGGCCCGCTCTCGATCCTGAGCGCATGGACCCCGCCCCTGGTGGTGACAGAACTGACCACAGGAATCACCGGTTACTGGCAGACAGACCAGCTCGCCGACGGCAGAATGCTGCTGGAGCAGCCCACAGCCGACCGGATCCAGATCCCGGACGCCGACATGAAAGAGAGAACCATCCTCCTCGGGTGGCTTGTGCTGTCCGTACTCGGAGCCCTCCGGTCCCTGCTCCGCTGCCTGCGCCCCTCCCGAAGAAGAGCCCTCCCCGGCGGCGACTCCACAGGAGACCTGGGATCCCAGTTAAGAATGGCCCAGATCGCCGGAGACTTCCTCACCGTGATCCTCGCCGTCAGCCTGATCGTCATGGTCCAGCTCCTCTCCCAGACCGAAGGAGCCGGAGGCTTCCGCTGGACCCTGATCATGGACGCCGTCGCAGGCATCCTCCTCCTGCTGCTCACCTTCCTGGTACCTATCCTGTACCTCCGCGGCCGCAGACAAGAGGAACTCACCCCCCGCGGCATCCCCCTCCTCCTCCGCCAGCTCACCTGGACCGGAGCCCTCGCCAACATACTCTACTGGCAGATCTATGCATTCTGGAGATTATAAAGGAGTCTATTAAATGAAAAGTGTTTGTGTGAAAGATATTGTGGAGGCGGTTTCGGGCCGTCTGCTCTGCGGCGATCCCGCCATGCCCATCGAAAATATTGCCATCGATTCCCGCACCATGAAGGGAAATGATATCTTTGTTCCCATCATCGGCGCGAAGGTGGATGCCCACCGTTTCATCCAGGGTGCGTTTGCGGCCGGCGCGGTGGCTTCCTTTACCTCGGAGCATGATTCCATGGAGGATCCGGATCACGCCTGGATCCGGGTGGAGGATACGGTCCGGGCGCTGCAGGATCTGGGGGCTTGGTACCGGGGGAAGATCCATTTTCCCATCGTCGGAATCACCGGCAGTGTGGGTAAGACGACTACCCGGGAGATGATCGTGGCTGCCCTGTCGGCGGAGAAGAAGGTGACGGCCACCTCCGGCAACAGCAACGGCCAGCTGGGGGTTCCCCTGGTGGTCAGTGAGATGGATCTTACGGCGGATCTCGGTGTTCTGGAGATGGGCATGAGTGAACCGGGGGAGATGCCCCGGATCGCCCGGATTGCGAGACCGTCCCTGGGGGTGGTGACCAACATCGGTGTATCCCATATCGAGAACCTGGGGTCCCGGGAGAATATCTGCGCCGAGAAGATGCACATCGCGGACGGGTTTACCCGGGAAAATACCATGATTCTGAACGGTGATGACGATCAGCTGGTGAAGTACCGGGGTACGACGGATTTTAAATGTATTTTCTATGGACTGGGTGCGGACAATGACTACCGGGCGGAGAACATCCGGGTGGCGGAGGGCCGAACCTGGTTTACTGCCTGCTGCGGAGACCGGAAGATGGAGATTTCTCTGGGACTGCCCGGCACCCATAACGTGATGAATGCCCTGGCTGCTCTGGCAGCGGCGGACCAGCTGGGCGTCAGCTGGGAGGGGGCTGCGGGAAAACTGTCAGAGTTCGCGGGATTTGCCCGCCGGCTTCAGATCCTGAACAAGGGGGATTATACCTATATCGATGATACCTACAATGCCAGCCCGGCGTCCATGAAGGCTGCGCTGCAGGTGCTGGATTCCGTGGAGACCTCCGGACGCAGGATTGCCGTGCTGGCGGATATGCTGGAGCTGGGGCCGGATTCACCGAAGTATCACTACGAGACCGGTGTCTACGGACGGGATCTCTCCATTGATCAGGTGTTTATTATCGGAGAACTGGCAGCCAATATCGGGCGGGCCTATGAGGAAAAAGGAATTCCGGTGACCTGTTGTCAGGATAATGCGGATGCTGTATCGAAGGTTCTGGCTTACCGCCAACCCGGGGATGTGATTCTGCTGAAGGGTTCCAACGGGATGCATCTGGGAGAAGTACTGAAAGGACTCACCAATTAATCCGATGGAGTAAAACATTGAAATACGCAAATGTGATCGTAAATATTTCCCACAGCCAGGTGGATCGTACCTTCCAGTACCGGATTCCTCAGGAACTGGAACCGCAGATCCGCGTGGGGTCTCCGGTGCTGGTTCCCTTCGGACCGCGGCAGGTCCAGGGTTTCGTGGTGGAACTGACCGATGAGCCGGAGATCGCAGCGGACCGTTTGAAGGACGTACAGGCTCTGGAAGAGAAGGGCGTTTCTCTGGAGAAGCAGATGATTGAGCTGGCATCCTGGATGAAGGAGACCTACGGCTGCACCATGATCCAGGCTCTGAAGACCGTTCTTCCTTCCCGGAGAAAGGTGCGCTCCCGCAAGGCAAAGGTGGAGCAGAACGGTCCGATGCCGGAAGACAGGGATACTCCCCCGGTTCTGGGGGAGGAACAGCAGAAGGCAGCCGACGGCATCTGGGAGGAGATTCACAGCGAACATCCCAGACCCTGCCTCCTCTACGGGATCACGGGGAGCGGGAAGACGGAAGTGTACATGAACCTGATCGCCCGTACCATAGCGGAAGGGAAACAGGCGATATTGCTGATACCGGAGATC
>CAMOYN010000101.1 GCA_946630035.1 uncultured Lachnospiraceae bacterium | reverse complement strand
CCGACGAACTGATGGCAGGGATACAGATCTCCCCAGGGCGTCACCGCCAGGTACTCCGTGCCCGATCCGCAGCCGGACAGACGCTTGTAGACGCAGGGGCCACCCTCCAGATCGATCATAAAATGGAAGAAATTGAAGGCATTTCCCGCTTTCTTCCGGCGGATCATTTCCGCAGCCAGGCGGTCATACTCCGCACAGATCTTCGGCACATCCTCCTCCGTGATGGCATAATCCGCCTCGGGAGGGGCCACCACCGGCTCCACCGAGATCTGTTTAAATCCCAGATCCGCCAGATGCAGCACATCCTCAGCGAAATCCGTATTATAATGCGTAAACGTACCGCGGACGTAATATTTTTCCTGATTCCGGCTCTCGGCAAACTTCTGGAATTTCGGCACGATACGGTCATAGCTTCCCTGGCCGCCCCGGAAGGGACGCATGAAATCATTGACCTCTTTCCGCCCGTCGATGGAGAGAACCACATTGGCCATCTCCCGGTTCGCAAACTCCATGATGTCATCATTTAACAGAACGCCGTTGGTGGTCAGCGTAAAACGGAACTTCTTGTTCCGGGCCTCCTCCTGGGATCTCCCGTAGGCCACCAGCTGCTTCACCACATCGAAATTCAACGTCGGCTCCCCGCCGAAGAAATCCACCTCCAGATTCCGGCGATTCCCCGAATGATCCATCAGGAAATCCAGAGCCTGCTTCCCGACCTCATAACTCATCAACGCCCGGCGGCCGTGATATTCCCCCTCCTCCGCAAAACAATAGCGGCAGGCCAGGTTACAGTCATGGGCAATATGAAGACAGAGCGCCTTCACCACCGTCTGGCGCTTCTTGAAATCGATCACCAGCTCCCGGTAGGCATCCTTCGTAAACAACTTCCCACTCTGCGCCAGCTCCGTGATATCATCGTAGGTCTCCCGGATCTCCGTCTCATCCACATCCGGATGCCCGCCGTAACGCGCCAGCATATCCCGGATCAGCTGCTCCTTCTCCGTCGTCTCATAGGCCGCAATCATATCGTAGGCCAAATCATCCACTACATGGATACTCCCACTGGCAATATCCAGAACCATGTTATAACCATTATTTTTATACTGATGAATGGTATGCTCCATATTTCCTAAATCCTCTTAATTTACTCCATGAACAATGCATCTGACACCAGGAACCACTCCGCACATCATGCCCCTCGATATCCATCCCATACGAAAAACGCTGCATTCAGCGAAGGAATGCAGCGGATTTCATCCTGTTATTTCCTGAAACTGCCGTACGGCCTGCGGTCAGGAACTGACGAACCGATAACCTTCCGGTTACTTATTTGTTCTCACAGCTCTGATTGCCAACGGTGCAGGAAGTCTTGCAGGCAGACTGGCAGGAAGTCTGGCACTCGCCGCATCCGCCCTTCTTCATGCTTTCTTTCAGATTCTTTGTTTCCAGAGTCTTAATACGCTTCATGGGTAAAACCTCCTTAATAATAACAGAAAGCTCCGGCTCATCCCCTTAGATGCAAAGAACAAACCGAGGTCCTTTCATATCTATATTAGTTTATAATACTTAACTGCCGTTGTCAACTTGAATTCTCATGAGACAGGGGGAAGACAGGGGGGAGACAGGGGACGGTCCTTTGTCTCCTTTTGAAGGAGACAAAGGATCGTCCCCTGTCTCCCCCCTGTCTCCCCCTGTCTCATCTTGACAGTCAGGTGAAACTTGTTACAATAAATCTGTCACTGGTTGATATGGGTTAAAAAGAGGAATGTCATGAAAAGTAAGATAGATCTGTACGCCGGTCTTCTTGGCGTAGGAAAAACCACCCTGATCAAGCGTCTCCTGGAGACGGAGTACGCCGGGAAGAAAGTAGCCATCATTGAAAACGAAATCGGAAAAGTGAATCTGGATTCCGCCGAGCTGGGGCAGGCTTCTGTCACGATAACAGAAATCACCGGCGGCTGCGTCTGCTGCACGATTCAGGGAGAATTCACCCGCGCCGTCGACCAGCTCTCGGAGCAACTCCAGCCGGAATATATCATAATCGAACCCACCGGCGCCGCTGACATCACGGGTTTGATCGAAGCCTGTCAGAAAACAGAAAAAGCCGAAATCCGCCGCCTCATCATGGTAACCAATGCCAAAAAGGTCGCCACCCTGCTGAAAATCGTCGGTCCCTTCTATACCGACCAGATCCGCGCCGCCAGCTGCATTTACTTCAACTTCGCCGACCATCTGACACCGGAAAAACTAGCACAGGCCCGCGAAGCGGTCTGGAACATCAACCCCGATGCAAAAATCATAGAAACACCCCTGCAGGAAATCACCGCCGACACCTTCTCCGGTCAGCCATTGGGGACAAGTCCCACTGGCGGATATTTTGTGGAAAATGGTTTTGCCATGGCATCTTCAACCGATGCAGACAGCCATAGCTCCGCCCCTATAGTAGATTTTCGTAACCGCGGGAGGAAATCCGGTCTGGAAATCCAGTCACTGGATGACACGACCCCCATCGACGGCAAAATATCCGGGAAGATCCCCGGCCGGAACCGCAGCAATTCTTCCGGAACCAAACTGTATACCTGGACCCTGGAGATCAAAGCCCCTTTATCCGAAAGCAAACTCAAGGATCTCATGAATGCGCTGCAGAACACAGACCAATGCGAAATCTGGCGCGTCAAGGGAATCCTGCCCATGGATACCGGTGAAAACAGGAAAATAGATTTCTCCTTCGGCGACTGGTTCGAAGAAGAAATCTCACCCGAAGCTATCCCCTCTGATATCACAGGAAAGCTCGTCCTCATCGGCCCCAGAATCAATCGCTCCTACCTGCGACACATACTATAATACAAGAAGGAGACAGGGGACGGTCCTTTGTCTCCTCTCAGACAACTCAGGCAATGGGGACAGGTCCCGCTGGCCGGAAGAACCGGCCACCGGGACCTGTCCCCATTGCCTGAGTTGACTTCTAAGGAGACAAAGGACCGTCCCCTGTCTCCTTCTGTCCCCTGTCTCCATTGTATGCAATGAGTCAAAAAGAACCGTCCCTTCTGACTCATCGGAGGTAGTGGCCGGTGAGGCTGGCGGGGCAGGTGGCGATTTCCGCCGGAGTGCCGCAGGCTACGACCTGCCCGCCGGCCTCTCCGCCGCCAGGGCCCATGTCGATCACATAGTCTGCGTTGTGGATCACGTCCAGATCGTGTTCAATCACCACGACGGTGGCTCCGTTTTCGATCAGGCTCTGGAAGACTCCCAGGAGGGTGCGTACGTCCAGGGGATGGAGGCCGATGGTGGGTTCGTCGAAGACGAAGACGGCGTCTTCCTGGCGGCGGCCCATCTCGGAGGCCAGTTTGAGGCGCTGGGCTTCGCCGCCGGAGAGACTGGGTGTCGCTTCGCCCAGAGTGAGATATCCCAGTCCCAGGTCTTTCAGGATCTGCAGTCTTGGCTTTACGGTTTTGAGGTCGTCGCAGGCTATCAGAGCGTGGTTTACATCCATGGCCATGATATCCGGGAGGGAGTATGTGCCGGATGTTTCCCCTCCAGGGGTTTCCCCGCTCTTATCTTCTTTGATTTTTCCGCCGGTTTCCCCGCCTGTTTTTAGCGCATTTTTTCCTTGCCGTCTCACCCGATAGGCGTCTTTCGCGTAGCGGGCGCCGTGACAATCCGGGCAGGGTATTTCCACGTCCGGCAGGAACTGTACGTCCAGGCTGACGGTTCCGGTGCCGTCGCAAGTGGGGCAGCGCAGATTTCCGGTATTGTAGGAAAAATCTCCTGCTTTATAGCCATATTTTTTCGCATCGGCGGTTCGGGCATAGACCTTCCGCAATTCATCGTGTACATTGGCATAGGTGGCCACGGTGGAGCGGACATTAATGCCGATGGGAGTGGCATCGATCAGCTTCACCTGACGGATACCCTCCGCCTCGATCCCACGGATATGGGCGGGCAGTTTTGCAACACCATCGGCGGAGGTCATTGCCTCCAGGGCGGGGATCAGACTCTCCAGCACCAGGGTCGTCTTGCCGGAGCCGGAGACGCCGGTCACCACGGTGAGCCTGCCCCGGGGAATCCGCACCTCCAGCGGTTTTACCGTGTGGATCGCATCCGTAGCGAGTCGTATTTCTCCCTGGGCAAACAAATCCCCCGGATCGGTAAAGGGCCGCACCCGCATCGACGCCTCCCCGGAAAGATAGGGGCCGATCCGGGAAGCCGGATTCGCCTCCACCTCAGGGATCGTGCCTTCGGCGATCACCCGGCCACCGTCCGCACCGGAATCCGGGCCCATTTCTATAATCCAGTCGGATTCCGACAGGATCTGTGTGTCGTGATCCACGAGAATGACGGAATTGCCATCCTTTACCAGATCGTGCATCACCGCATTCAGCCCCTCGATGTTGGCCGGATGCAGCCCGATGGAGGGTTCGTCCAGCACATAGAGCACCCCCGTGGTCCGGTTCCGGACCGCCCGGGCCAGCTGCATCCGCTGCCGCTCACCGGTAGAAAGGGTGGAGGACGCGCGGTCCAGGGTCAGATATCCCAGCCCCAGATCCATCAGACGCCGCGCCGTCACCTGGAAGGATTCTCCGATGGATTCCGCCATCGGCCGCATTTTCTCCGGCAGCGACGCCGGCACCCCTGCTACCCATTCCACCAGTTCCGACAATGTCATCCGGCAGGCTTCCGCCAGGGAGATTTCCCGTAGCCTCGGCGCCCGGGCCGCATCCGAAAGGCGCGTTCCGCCGCAGTCCGGGCAGACATCCTCTTTCAGGAATTTCTCCACCCGCTTCATCCCCTTTTCGTCCTTCACCTTCGCCAGGGCATTTTCCACCGTATAAATCGCATTAAAATAGGTAAAGTCCATTTCCCCGGCAGCGCCGCTGGTCTTATTCTGATAGATCATATGCTTCTTCACCGCCGGCCCGCGGAAAACGATATCCCGCTCTTTCTGAGTCAGTTCGGAAAATGGCACGTCGGTCCTCACCCCCAGATCCCGGGCAATGTCCTTCATCAGAGACCACATCAGCGTCTGCCAGGGCAGCACCGCCCCCTCCTCGATGGAGAGGGATTCGTCCGGCACCAGCGTCGATTCATCCACCGTGCGGATCGTGCCCGTACCGCCGCACCGCGGGCAGGCTCCCTGACTGTTGAACGCCAGCTCCTCCGCCCCCGGGCCGTAGAAATGTACTCCGCACTCCGGGCAGACCAGATCCGCTCCCGTCGCCACGTTCAGCGAAGGGGGAAGATAATGCCCGTTCGGGCAGCGGTGACTCCCCAGCCGGGAATACATCAGGCGCAGGCTGTTCAGCAGCTCCGTCCCCGTGCCAAAGGTGCTGCGGATCCCGGGAACGCCCGGCCGCTGATGCAGCGCCAGCGCTGCCGGCACATAGGAAATCTCATCCACCTGCGCCTTCGCCGCCCCCGTCATCCGCCGCCGCGTGTACGTCGACAGCGATTCCAGGTACCGCCGCGAACCCTCCGCATACAGCACCCCCAAGGCCAGAGACGATTTCCCCGAGCCCGACACTCCCGCAATCCCCACAATCCGGTTCAGCGGCACATCCACATCAATATGCTTCAGATTATGGACGCTCGCTCCCCGCACCAGGATTTTCTGCGGCTTCTTTTCCGACAAATCCTCCGCCCGACGCTCAGGCTGCGAAAGCTCCTCTGTAAGATGGATTCCATTTTCCTGACTCATAATAACCTCCGGAACGGGAAATGCTTCCTCCGTTCCATCATTTCTCTTCCCACGGCCGTTCCGGGGCTCCCTCCAGGGAAGGATCCCGGTATTCGTACCGCTCCGGGTCTTTTCCGATACTCCGGAAATATTCCTTTATTGTCTTCTCGTGTCCGATATCATTTGGCTCATAGAACCGCTCGCCCCGCAGGGCTTCCGGCAGATACTCCTGCTCCACCCAGTGATTCGGGAAGTTGTGGGCATATTTGTACCCCACGCCCCGTCCCAGTTTGGCGGCACCTTTGTAGGAAGAATCCTGCAGATACGGGGGAATCGGCAGATTTCCGGTCTCGCGGACCGTCTTCATCACCTTCTCGATTCCCAGATAAGCGGCATTGGACTTCGGCGCCGAAGCAATATAGGAGGCCGCCTGGGCCAGAATAATCCGCCCCTCCGGCATGCCCACCCGCTCCACCGCCAGCGCCGCCGAGGCAGCGACGCAGATCGCCATGGGATCCGCATTTCCCACTTCCTCCGAAGCCGCCACCAGCATCCGGCGGGCAATGTATTTCACATCCTCCCCGGCCGCCAGCATCCGCCCCAGATAATAGAGCGCCGCGTCCGGGTCAGACCCGCACATGGACTCGATAAATGCAGCAATGGTATCATAATGATTATCGCCGGTTTTATCGTAGCGGATGGCTTTCTTCTGAATGCACTCCTCCGCCACGGCAAGATCCACGTGAATGATCCCGTCCTCCCCCGGAGATGTGGTGAGCACCGCCAGCTCCACGGCATTCAGCGCCGAGCGGGCATCCCCGTCCGCAATATCCGCCAGAAAATCCGCTGCCTCCTCCGTGATCTCCGCATGAAATGCCTGCACACCTCTTTCCGAATGAAAAGCCCGGTCGATCAGCGTCCGGATATTTTCCTTCGAAAGAGGCTTCAGCTCAAAAATACGGGACCGGGACAGCAGAGCCCCGTTCACCTCAAAATACGGATTCTCCGTCGTTGCACCGATCAGGATCACCGTGCCGTCCTCCACATAGGGCAATAAATAATCCTGCTGCGCCTTGTTGAAGCGATGAATCTCATCGATAAAGAGAATCGTCTTGCGCCCGAAGCCGCCCAGATTTTCCTTCGCCTTTTCGACCACCGTCTCCATATCCTTCTTACCGGCGATCGTAGCATTTACCTGGTGAAAATCCGCCGAAGTCGTATTGGCAATTACCTTCGCCAGCGTGGTTTTCCCGGTACCCGGAGGCCCGTAAAAAATCAGCGAACTCAGGCGGTCCGCCTGAATCGCCCGGTAGAGAAGCCGCCCCTTGCCGACGATCTCCTCCTGCCCCACAATCTCATCCAGCGTCCGCGGCCGCATCCGGGCCGCCAGCGGCGCCTCGCTTTCCTTCCGGCTCCCCGCCATATATTCAAAAAGATCCATATCTATCCTTTTCCTCCGTTCCGTCCCCGCAGTCCGTCACTGTGTCCCTCTGCTCCATTTCTGCTACTATACCATATCAAACTAAAATTGTCTGCAAAAAACGAGGAGACAGGGGACGTACCTTTGTCTCCCGATGCAAGGAGACAGGGGACGTACCTTTGTCTCCCAATGCAAAAGCGCCGCCCCATAATGGAACGGCGTCTATGAAAAGATATAGGGGATAATGGAATTTTGTTATCGTTGTAAATTTGCAGCGAGCTGCCGTACATTGCTTTCAGTCCCGAATCTTTCAGTCCCGAATCTTTCAGTCCAGGATCTGTCCGTCCCGGCTGATGGTCACGATCTGCCAGGGGATAAATTTCCCGCTTTCCTTCAGTGCTTTTTCTGCCATTCGCTGGAGGCCGCCGCAGCAGGGGACCTCCATTCGAACCACCGTGACACTCTTGATGTCATTTTCCGCAATAATCTCCCGCAGTTTGACAGAATAATCAATATCGTCCAGCTTCGGACATCCGATCAGTGTCACTTTCCCTTTCATGAAATCCTCATGCATATTGGCGTAGGCGTAAGCCGTGCAATCCGCTGCGATCAGAAGCTTCGCGCCATCATAGAAAGGCGCCTTTGCCGGCAGCAGCTTGATCTGACAGGGCCATTGAGCCAGCCGGGAAACCGGTTTCGCCATGAAATTTGCTGCCATATTGCCTGCCGGATCTGCCGCCCGGTCTGTACCTGCTGTACCTGCATTCGCTGCCGGCATCGCTCCGGGACCCGCCGGAACATTTTCCTCTCTCTGCAGCTTCATAAACCGGGAGCCGGGACATCCCTGCCCCGCCGGTGCGGTTCCGGCGACAGGGCTTGCTGAAACGAAATCGCTTCCCGCGCTGCCACTGCCACCGTCCCCTTTTCCGCTCTGTGCCATGGCACTCACCTTCGCAACCACTTCCTTCAGCTTCTGACTGGCTTTCACTGCCGCCTCATCATAAGCCGGAGCTTCCCGCTCTTCGAAGGTAATAGCGCCCATCGGGCAGTTCGGCAGACAGTCCCCAAAACCGTCACAGAAATTCTCCCTTACAAGCTTTGCCTTGCCGTCCACGATGTCAATCGCACCTTCATGGCACGCCTCTGCACAGAGACCACACCCGTTACACTTCTCCTCATCTATATGAATGATTTTTCTGATCATGATATTCTTCCTCTCCCGAATCAAGGCGCTACTTAATCCGTTGAGCTTATCATACCATAATCTCCTGTGCACGCCGTTGCACACGCAACACATTTGACTCGACTGGTGGTTGACAAGTTGTTGGAGACAGGGAGACGGGGAGACAGGGGACGGTCCTTTGTCTCCAAAAGTAGGAGACAAAGGACCGTCCCCTGTCTCCACGTCCCCCGTCTCCCTGTCTCCGTTGCATGCAATGAGTCAAAAAGAACCGTCCCTTCTGACTCATTATAGTCACATTCAGGTCATATTTATGTTTTAAGATATCCTTTACATGGAGAGATTTTTATGTTTCATATTCTTGTGGTGGAAGATGACGAAGTTCTGAATAAAATGATCTGTGCGAAGTTGTCGAAGGAGAATTTCCGGCCTTTTGCTGCGGATGACGGGGTGGAGGCGCTGGATGAGTTCTGGGGTCTGGAGAAGGACACCGATGAGCGAAATGTGGACGCTCATATCAAAAAACTCCGCAAGAAATTCGGGGAGGATACGGATTATCAAGAACGCCTCGGCGTTCTTGCCGCGCCGCGCAAGGTGCGAAGCACCTTC
>CAMOYN010000100.1 GCA_946630035.1 uncultured Lachnospiraceae bacterium | reverse complement strand
CGGGGATCGGGTGGGTCTTGTCGTCTTCCGGCATGGTCAGGATCGGGATCATGGTAATGGATCCCTCGATGCCTTTCTTCTTGCCGGCTCTCTCATACATGGTAGCCAGGTCGGTGTACAGGTATCCGGGATAACCACGGCGGCCGGGAACCTCTTTCCGGGCGGCAGAGATCTCACGCAGAGCCTCGGCGTAGTTGGTGATATCCGTCAGGATAACCAGTACATGCATATGGCGGTCAAAGGCCAGATACTCAGCGGCCGTCAGGGCCATACGAGGGGTAGCGATACGCTCAACGGCCGGGTCATTGGCCAGGTTCATGAACATGACCGTACGGTCGATGGCACCGGTGCGGCGGAAATCGGAAATGAAGAAGTCCGCTTCCTCGTAGGTGATACCGATGGCGGCGAATACTACGGCGAAATTACTCTCGGTATTCAGAACCTTTGCCTGACGGGCGATCTGCGCAGCCAGGTTGGCGTGGGGCAGACCGGAGCCGGAGAAAATCGGCAGCTTCTGTCCACGAACCAGGGTGTTCAGGCCATCGATGGCGGAAACACCGGTCTGAATGAACTCGGAAGGATAGTCACGGGCGGCCGGGTTCATGGGCAGACCGTTGATATCCCGGGAGTCCTCGGGGATGATGGCGGGACCGTCGTCGATGGGACGGCCCATACCGTCAAATACGCGGCCCAGCATGTCGGCGGATACATCCAGCGTCGTGCCGTGGCCCAGGAAACGCACACTGCTCTCCTTCAGGTTCAGACCCGAAGAGCTCTCGAACAGCTGAACCGTGGCGTTCTCACCGTTGATTTCCAGTACTTTACAGTGACGGATGTCACCATTGGGGAGCTGGATCTCACCCAGCTCATCATAACCGACGTTCTGTACGCCCTTGACGATCATCAGAGGGCCGGCGACTTCGGATATTGTCTTATATTCTCGGATCATTCTTCTTCGGCCTCCTTCACAGTCAGTGCGCTCATTGCTTCACGGATGGAAGCTTTCACCTTCTCATATTCCGCAGCAACGTTCTTCTCTTCGGTATATTTGAAACGACCGATTTCCTCGCGGACCGGCAGAGCGGAAACCTTGCCGAATTCAGCGCCGCCGGACAGAGCCGAAAGACCCTCTTCGTAGAAGATCATGATCAGCTTCATCAGGCTGTACTGTTTCTCCAGGGAGGAGTAGGTATCGATCTCATGGAATGCGTTCTGGTGCAGATAGTCCTCACGGATCATCTTGCAGACTTCCAGTTTCAGACGGTCAGTGACAGACAGTCCGTCCACGCCGACCAGCTGTACGATTTCATTCAGCTCGGCCTCTTCCTGCAGCAGCTTCAGCGCCTGGGCACGCAGTCCGGGGAACTCAGGGTTGACGTTGGCAGCGAACCACTCATTCAGGCGGTCTACGTACAGGGAGTAGCTGTTCAGCCAGTTGATAGCCGGGAAGTGACGGGCATAGGCCAGTGCGGAATCCAGGCACCAGAATACCTTTACGATACGCAGGGTTGCCTGGGATACGGGCTCGGAAGTATCACCACCGGGCGGCGATACGGCACCGATGGCGGACAGAGCGCCCTCACGGCCATCCTTACCCAGGGAGATCACGCGGCCGGCTCTCTCATAGAACTGTGCCACACGGGAACCCAGGTAAGCGGGATAACCTTCTTCACCGGGCATCTCCTCCAGACGGCCGGACATCTCACGCAGAGCCTCGGCCCAGCGGGAGGTGGAGTCAGCCATCAGAGCGACGGAATAGCCCATGTCACGGAAATACTCCGCGATGGTGATACCGGTATATACGGAAGCCTCACGGGCTGCCACCGGCATGTCGGAGGTGTTGGCAATCAGAACGGTTCTCTTCATCAGAGTCTCGCCGGTATGAGGGTCGATCAGTTCCGGGAACTCGTTCAGAACGTCGGTCATCTCGTTGCCACGCTCGCCGCAGCCGATGTATACCACGATCTGGGCATCGGCCCATTTTGCCAGCTGATGCTGTACGACGGTCTTACCGGAACCGAAGGGGCCGGGAACGGCAGCCACACCACCCTTGGCGATGGGGAACATGGTGTCGATCACACGCTGTCCGGTTACCAGCGGTTCGGTGGGAACCATCTTGGATTTATAAGGTCTGCCGAAACGGACGGGCCACTTCTGCATCAGGGTCAGAGGCTGTTCCGTTCCGTCTTCCTTCTGTACGATCGCCACGGTTTCTTCCACGGTGAATTTGCCGGCTTTGATCTCTTTGATCTTGCCCTTCACACGGTAAGGAACCATGATCTTGTGATTCACAACGGCGGTCTCCTGTACGGTACCGATGATATCTCCGGCTTCTACTTCGTCACCGGCCTTTACCGTGGGGACGAAATCCCATTTCTTCTCACGGTCCAGGGCGGGAACGGAAATACCACGGGTGATATTGGCGCCGGCCAGTTTCATCATGCCTTCCAGCGGTCTCTGGATACCGTCGTACATGGTCTCAATGAGGCCCGGCCCCAGTTCTACTGACAGAGGGGCGCCGGTGGAGGTAACAACGGAACCGGTTTTCAGTCCGGCTGTTTCCTCGTAAACCTGAATGGAAGCAAGACCATTTCTCATCTCGATGATCTCACCGATCAGGTTCTGCTCGCCTACGCGAACCACGTCAAACATATCCGCCTCGCCCATGCCTTCGGCAACGACCAGAGGACCGGATACTTTTATTACCTTTCCTTGTATCATTTAATTGTCACCTCCGAATAAGATATCGGCCCCGACCGCCCGCTCCACGGACTTCTTCACGCCGGCGATGCCGATGCCATAATTTCCGTCCACACCGGGGATCGGAATGATGGCAGGTGTCTTCATACTGACATATTCTGAAATTTCTTTGGTAATATCCTTGCAAAAGCGCTCGGTAATATAAATGATCCCGTAATCCTCTTTTGCCAGACGGCGAAGGGTATGAAGAGCCTCCTCCGCAGTGGTAACGGGAAACGCGTCCAGACCGAACGCCTTGTAACCCAGAGCGCTCTGGGCATCACCGATGACTCCGATCTTAGCCATAAGTCTCCCTTACCCTTTCCCGGATCAGACTGCCGTCGATGCCGGCCGCCTTCCCCGCCAGTATGATACGCGCACTCTTGATCTCCATCTGTTTGCCCACGGCATAGCCGATCAGAGGCTCAATGCCGAAGGAAATGTACTTGGCATCCTTCACATAGGAAATCAGGGCGTCGTCACAGAGTTTTTCAATGCTGGTAAAGCTTCCGCTGTCTTTGATGGCAGCGCTTCCCTCATCCGCAGCCTTCGCCAGGGCGGTGGCTGCCAGACGGGTGGCAAACTGCTGGATGGGCTCATCATAGCCCGCCACAAAGGTGCGGGAGGAGATGTTGCCGCCCTCCAGATAGACACTCTCAAAGAAGCTCCAGGTCTGCCCCATACGGCGGCAGCGCACAAAGGTCTTCAGATTGATGGTATCGATCAGAAGCTCTACATATCCCTGCAGATAACGATTCTTCGAGCGGTCCGCCACCTCCCGGATATCCGCATAGCACTCCCGGTCGCAGATCAGATCCACGCTCTGGGGATCTCTGGTTCTGGCCAGGGTGTCCACGGCTTCCTCGATGGCTTTCTTCATATGGGGCGTCAGGGAAAGAGTATTTCTCTCCCGCACCGTCACCTCCATCTGAGCCGGAGTGAGGGTACCGCCGCTCATCAGCATGGATGCGGCATCCGCGCCGGTGGCTTCCGCCTTCAGCAGGACTTTAATATTGTGATAATCAAAGGGATAGGCAAAAATCTTAAATTCGTCCGCGTCCGGTGCCAGGGAATGCAGGAAAGCATACAGCTTGTCTGATTCCTTTACCAGAGCCCGCTCATAGGCGGTGGGAAGGATCACTTCTCCCTCGTCGCCGTACTGGGCATCCTGCAGTACCTTGCAGGCATCTTCCATGGTACGGGCATCGATCATCTGGTTCAGTTTTTCCTTGTTCAGCAGATTGCGCTCATTCGCACGCACTCTGGCGCAGGCGTACACATAGTTATTTTTTCCCATCGTCAGTTCCTCCTTTCTTAAGTATTCTCAGGAACTGCTTATGAGAACAGTACGTCGGCAATCTGTGCAGTGATCTGCTTCTTCACGGTGTCCAGGATGGACTCCAGGGATCCGTTGGCAGAAATATTTCCTTTTTTCAAAATAAACCCGCCGGCAATATCCGCCGTCTCTTTGCTGACTGTCAGTCCGGTGCCGGAAAGTTTCTTCGCCAGAGCCTCTCCCAGCTTCTTCTGGTCCTTCGCGGAGAGCAGCACCTCTCCCTCGGTATAACCCTTCAGCTGATCCAGGATAAACTCCAGATATTTATCCGCCGGCATGTCCGCCAGCTCTTTCACGGCTTCCGCAAAGCTCTTTTCGATCATCTCCTGCTTGGCGCCCAGAACCAGTTTTCTGGCCTCCAGTTCGGCGACAGAGCTCTTTCTCTCTTTCAGTGTGGCGGCGTCCTGCGCGGCTTTGGCAGCCATCTCTTTGGTAAGAGCTTCCGCCTGGGCCTTTGCCTCGGCCAGACGGGCCTCGGCCTCTTCACGGGCTGCGTTCGTCAGGACGGCGGCTTCATCCTTCGCCTCCTGCAGAATACGCCCGGTAATCTTCTCTATACTCATGATCAGGACTCCTTCCTATTAGAATGGGCAGCAGTTTCTCATACAGCTGATTACAGCTGTACGTTGCTGTACATCAGGAAGGAAACCAACAGTGCCAGTACGGCGTAGGTCTCAACCATGGCGGCGTAGATCATACCTTTAGCCAGCTCGCTGGGTCTCTTGGCGATCAGCTGGATACCGGCAGCGGCAGCCTTGCCCTGAGCCCATCCGGACCAGATACCAACGATACCGACGGGAGCACCGGAAGCCAGCAGAGCCAGACCGGAGAAGGTGGATACGTCGGCGATCTGTCCGCCCAGAAGGCCGATCTTGGAGAGAATCAGGAATGCGACCAGCAGACCATAGATACCCTGGGTACCCGGAAGAGCCTGCAGAACCAGGGTCTGACCGAACTTGTTGGGATCTTCTGCTACGACTCCGTTGGCGGCTTCACCGGCCACGCCAACGCCCAATGCACTTCCTACGCCTGCCAATGCAGCCAGAGCTGCTCCCAATACTGCTAAAGCCTGTCCTAAAGTCATCTTATTTGTCCTCCTTGACAATTTTCGTATATTTCGTTTTTCTCTCAAAAGGCTGGTAGGGCACACCTCCGCCCTCATAAAACTTACCGAAGAATTCCACGTACTGCAGACGGCTGGCATGGACGAAGGATCCCAGCGCGTTGATCAGGAAGTTCACCGTGTGTCCGATCACAGCAATCACGATGAAACCGATCACGCCGACAACCCCTTTGCCCAGCATACGTCCCAGCATGTTGAATACCTGTGCGATAACCGCCGATGCCAGACCCAGAGCCAGCAGACGGCTGTAGGAAAGGATATCCGCCAGATAACTGGTCGTTCCGTAGAGATTCCACAGGCCTACCAGCTTGCCGATGCCCTTGCCGCGGATAAATTCACATCCCACGATCCATACCGCACCGATGATCGCCATGTATTTACCGATGGTACCGGAACCGGGGGCCACATAGCTGTTGCCGAAGAGCAGCAGTGCCAGACCGATAATAAATACGTACCAGATAAATACATCGCAGATCGCATCAAAGAGATGTCCGTCCCGGATCTGCATATAAGCCTTTACTCCCATACCGATAAACAGGTGAACCACACCCAGGATACAGGAGAAAGCCAGGATAAACATGGCATTTTCCAGAGGATTCATCCAGAGCGGCTTGATCTTGATCATATCACCAAAGAAACCGCCGAAGAGCACACCCCAGATGGCGGTAGAGATACCGCAGTATACCAGCGTCTTCAGGAGACGGAAGGCCAGACCTTCCGGTTTGTATTTCCACAGGGCAAAGGCACACAGCCCCGCCAGGATCAGTCCATAGGCGATATCCGCAAACATCATGCCGAAGAACACGATGTAGAACGCCGCAAAAATCGGCGTCGGATCCACCTCATAGGATTTCGGAAGGGAATAGAGCTCCGTGATCACCTGTACCGGATAAATAAGATTGTTGTTCTTCATCAGTACCGGTGTCTCTTCGCCCTTTTCCGGCTCCTTCACTTCGGACCAGCAGCCATATTCTTCCAGGGTCTGGATCACCTCAGACTGCTTTTCCGCCGGAACCCATCCGTCAAAATAAAATGCTTTTTTCGTCGCCAGGAGTCTGTCGCAGATCTTTGCGCGGTCACGCAGCACCACCTGTTCGTCATAGTAGCACTGAATCTGTGCCTTCTCCTCCGGAGCCAGAACGAACTGAGCCTCCAGAGCTTTCTGCTCCTCCCGGACCTGGGTCAGACGCTGCCCCAGCTTCTCCATGTTCTCAGAAGCAGTCCCCTTCATTCCCTTGAAGGAAGCGGCCGTGAAGCCAAAGCTCTTCAGAGCATCCAGGACCTCCTCTTCATCCGCCCGCATACAGAGTGCACTCACATACTGCTGCTCGGTATCTTTCCCCAGTACAGACACTTCCGTGGCATCACTGGCTTCCGACACTTTTTTCTTCAATGCTTCCGTATCCGCCACGGCAGGAATTACTCCGTAGAACACCCGCACTTCCCGGGTTTCGGAAAGCTCCAGCGGAAGTTCATAGGACATCCAGGGAGTGAGGGAAGCCTGCTGGCTCACGATCACATTCTCCTCGGATCTCTTTTCGTTCCACTGTTCCACGCGTTCGTACAGTTCGTTCACCTTCTGCTGTACAGAATCACCGGAGCCCAGTACTTTCGCGTACTCTGCCTTCGTCATCGGTTTCCGGCTGGCAAACAGCGGTTTCTTCTCGGTATCATACTTTGCCACCGTATTCAGAACTATCTCCACTTTGTTCAGCTCTGCTTCCAGTGCCGATACCTGATCTTCATCGCTGTCCTTGTGAATAATGGCTGCCCACTCCGCGTCGGTCAGCTTCGCCTGCGGATCGTTGATCTCCACAACCCCCAGATCCTGCAGCCGGCGGAGAATCTCAGCCTTATCTGCTTCCAGGCCGATGACGGAAAGCTTGTTCATCTTAACTATCGCCACTCAAATTCACAACCTTTCCTGTAATGACTTTCACCGCCGACGGCAGCTTTCCGGCAGCCCGCTTCTTCATGGCATCGCACTCCGCCGCGACCTCAGCCAGCCGCTTGTCGTAGGCTTTCTGAGCTTCCGCTTCCGCATTCCTGATCACTTCCTGATAGGCTGCTTCCGCTTTTTTCTTCGCCTGCTCCAGCAGCTGCTCCGCGTCCTTCCGGCCCTGCTCCGCCAGTTTCCGCACGTCCGTCTGCGCCTGTCTTCGAACAGAAACGGCTTCTTCTTCCGCAGCAGAAATCCGCTTCATGTATTCGATTGACATGAATCCATCCCTCCTATCTCTATGAAATTGACCGCGTTTTTTCACAATGTCCTATAAATATTAACTCATACAACGTAGAATTGCAAGTAAAACCTTAATACTATTCAACTATGTTATCATTTTGTACAAATTTGACAGTCCCATATAGTCCGTCAATATTTTCACAATCAGCTCTTGTTCCATAACAAACATTTCGCATCCGTGAAAATTTACAGATTAATTTCACATAAATAAAACGTGAAAATTTTACTCCGCTAAAGTAAAAAAATAATCCTACAAATTGCAGTTTCGAAAATGTTTCGAAAAGGGGGCCTGCTGTCCGGCAGTTTAAAACTGCCGGACAGCAGGCCCCCTGAGGGTCATCCATTATTCTTCCGTGCACGTGATGTGCAGCTCTTCGAGCTGTTTCGGATCTACTTCGGCGGGTGCGTCCATCATCAGATCGGAGGCGTCCTTGGCCTTCGGGAAGGCGATGACGTCGCGCAGACTGTCAGCTCCTGCCATGAGCATGGCCAGACGGTCCAGGCCGTAGGCCAGTCCTCCGTGAGGCGGTACGCCGTAGCGGAAAGCGTTCAGCAGGAATCCGAACTGTTCCTGAGCCTGTTCATCGGTGAATCCCAGGGCACGGAACATCTTCTCCTGGACATCGTCCTGATGAATACGGATGCTGCCGCCGCCGATCTCGTTGCCGTTGAGCACGATGTCGTAGGCGCGGGCCCGGACGGCTCCCTGATCCGTCTCCAGTTTGTCGATATCCTCTTCCATCGGCATGGTGAAGGGATGATGCATGGCAACAAAGCGCTGCTCTTCTTCGGAATATTCGAACTGCGGGAACTCGGTTACCCACAGGAAGCGGAAATCATCTTTTCTGGTCAGTTCCAGCTGCCGGCTCATCTCGAGACGGAGGCTGCCCAGGACATTGAATACCACGGCATCCTTGTCGGCGGCAAACAGCAGGAGGTCCCCTTCTTTGCCGTCCAGAGCCGTGATCAGTGCTTCCATCTCCTCGGGCTTCATGAACTTGGCGAAGGAGGATTTATGGGCTCCGCCGTCACCGCAGCCGACGCAGATGTAGGCCAGGCCCTTGGCACCCATGCCTTTGGCCATGTCGGTCAGGGCGTCGATCTTCTTCCGGGGCATATGTCCCTGGCCGTTTACATTGATGCCGCGGACGGAACCGCCGGCGGCCAGTGCACCGGTGAAGACACCGAATCCGCAGTCTTTCACGATGTCAGACACGTTCTTCAGCTCCATGCCAAAGCGGATATCGGGCTTGTCGGAACCGAAACGGTCCATGGCTTCTCTCCAGGGCATGCGGGGGAAGGGGATCTGTACGTCCACATCCAGAACCTCTTTGAAGAGGAACTGCAGCAGGCGCTCATTTACATCCATGATATCCTCTTCTTCCACGAAGGAGAGTTCCATATCCATCTGGGTGAAGTCGGGCTGACGGTCCGCTCTCAGGTCCTCGTCGCGGAAGCAGCGGGCGATCTGGAAATAGCGGTCATAGCCGGACACCATCAGCA
>CAMOYN010000099.1 GCA_946630035.1 uncultured Lachnospiraceae bacterium | reverse complement strand
CAACCATACCGAGGTTGTGAGCGTTCATGATATCGTTGATATCACCGGTCAGACCCAGAGAGAACTCGGTCATAGGGATCAGCAGTGCGTTTCCGCCGCCGGCTGCGGTACCCTTTACGTTCATGGTAGGGCCACCGGAAGGCTGTCTCAGGCAGCCGCCGACATTCTTGCCCAGTTTGCCGAGACCTTCAATCAGGCCAAGGGAAACGGTGGACTTGCCTTCGCCGAGAGGAGTGGGAGTGATGGCAGTCACTTCGATGTACTTTCCATCGGGCTTATCTTTCAGACGTTCCATGATTTTCAGAAAATCCAGCTTCGGTGTTTTGCCGTAAGGGATAATCTCATCCGGAAGAAGGCCCATCTTCTCACGGAAATACTCGACAGACGGGAGATTTTTCTCAGCATCTTCAGCGATCTGCCAGTCTTTAAATTTTACGGGATCAAGCATGTTTTTCCTCCTTTTTTTATAGCGGGGGGTACTTCCGCTTCTTAGCCTGTTCGGTACGAATCAGGTTTTCTTACAACCCGTATTATACAGGAAAAAGGTGCTGATGTCACCCCTTTTTTGAGGAATTGTGAAAATAATATCAAGGCCGATGTCTGTTTGGAACCTCCAAGGTAAAAAAACAGTGGAAAAATGTGCCGATATGAGGTATTTTATGAATACAGGGTATACACTCCGCGAAAAAGATATCCATAAATGTGCTGTATCCGTGTGATCGGGTTCTGTGGGGGGATTTTATATTATGTCATCGGACAAGAAAAACCAGTTTTGGGAATATATTTTGCGAAGTCTGACTGGCTTCGGGTCACTGGCCCTGGCCATTCTGTTCTTCTTCTTTATGTACAATCTGAAGGGGATCATCACAGCAGTGGGGGCTCTGTGTTCGATCCTAATGCCGTTGATTTACGGACTGGTCATTTCCTTCGTGCTGGCACCGGCCTGCAGCTGGCTGGAAAGAAAACTGGATCAGCTGCTTCCCCACTGGGAAAAGGGACCTCGCCGGGAGACACTGATACGGAGTGTCTGCGTAGGAACCACCATCCTTCTGGCCTTGATTCTGGTAGTATTTTTGCTGGTGCTGGTATTGCCTCAGTTGTTCTCCAGTATTTATAACCTGATTAACAGCCTGCCGAGCGCTTCCAACCGTCTGACACACTGGGTGGAGCAGCTGCTGGCGAACAATCCCGAACTCCAGGCCCAGGTACTGGATACTTACAATGACTTCCGAGAGTACGTAATGAACTGGCTACAGAATACGTTTCTGCCCCGGTTTCAGGACTTTGTAGGAAGCCTGTCCAGTGGGATCATTGGCTTTATTGTTGTCATAAAGAATCTGCTGATCGGTATTATTATCTCCGTATATTCCCTGTACAACCGGAAGCTGTTCGCAACCCAGGCCAAAAAACTCCTGTACGGCGTATTTCCCCCGAAGGTGGGAAATCATGTTCTGCTTTTCTGCCGGGAGACCAATGAAATCTTCAACGGATTCATTATGGGGAAACTGCTGGACTCCATCATTATCGGTATCATCTGTTTTGTCGGATGCTCCCTTTTGCGCTTCCCCTATGCGATTCTGATCAGCGCGATCGTAGGCGTGACCAATGTCATCCCTTATTTCGGCCCCTTCTTCGGAGCCATTCCCAGCGCCGTGCTGGTACTTACCGTGAGCCCTCTTCAGGCTCTGTATTTCCTGATCTTTATTCTGGCCCTGCAGCAGCTGGACGGAAATGTCATCGGACCGAAGATTCTGGGCGGCACCACCGGACTCTCCAGTTTCTGGGTGCTGATTTCACTGCTTCTGTTCGGCGGCATGTTCGGATTTGTCGGCATGGTCATCGGCGTCCCTGTATTTGCCGTGCTGTACAACCTGGCTCAGCGGGGCGTAAGATACCTGCTGCATAACCGCCAGCTGCCCACAGACCGGGATTCCTATGAGAATATCGATCATGTGGATCTGGAAACCATGAAGGTGATCCCTTTAAAAAAGGAAGAGAAGCACCCTGCACCGGAGAAAAAAGAGAGACGGAAAAAATCAGAGAAGACCAGTGGCATAGCAGGAAAGATAAAGTTACCGGAAAAAATTAAATTACCGGATACAATAAAAATACCTGAAAATGTAAAAATACCGGATATAATAAAAATACCCGAAAACATAAAAATCCCGGAGAGGATAAAAATCCCGGAAAAAATACTCGAGAAAATAAAAGCATCCGGGAAAACAGAAAAAACCGGGACCACAGAAACACCTGGGACAACAGAAAGCCCCGGAGCAACAGAACGGCCCAGGACAACAGAAAGCCCCGGAGCAACAGAACGGCCCGGAGCAACAAAAAAACCCGGAGCCACAGAAAGACCCGGAACCACAGAAAGACCCGGAACCACAGAAAGACCCGGAGCAACAGAAACACCTGAAACAACAGGAGTACCGGGAAAGCAGGAGGAGACTTCCCCGCAGACGTAAACGCCCGAGGAATTCCGGAAAGTTGTATTATTAGCAGGTGTATGGTATACTGTATGATACCAGAAGGCCTGTAGTCATGCATTTTGTGTCGCATGGAAAGGCAGGCCCTGGATAGAGTTTAGATCATTTTACCGGAGACTTCGTATGAATTATGTATTGTTTGATCTGGAGTGGAACCAATGTCCACAGGGAAAAGCCAGAGAAAATCCCCGGATCCCTTTTGAGGTAGTTGAAATCGGGGCAATAAAACTGAATGAAAAAAAAGAAGAGATCGATACATTCCATGAAGTGATCCGGCCTCTGGTTTATCACAAGCTCCATTTCCGTACCCGGGAAGTGATCCACATCGAGCAGACGGAGCTGGATCATGCAAGGACCTTCTCGCCGGTAGTGAGAGATTTTCTCAAGTGGTGCGGTGAAGATTATAAGTTCGTGACCTGGGGAAATCTGGATCTGATCGAATTGCAGAGGAATATGGACTATTATCGTATCCGGAATCCGTTCCCGAGACCTCTGTTTTACTACGATCTGCAGAAGATGTTCAGCCTGTTGTATGACGATGGCAAGAGCCGCTGGTCTCTGGAGGACGCGGTGGAATATTTGCATCTGGATAAGACCAGACCGTTCCATCGGGCTCTGGATGATACCTGGTATACCGCGGAAGTGATGAAGCGGATGGACCTTACCGAGGTCAGCCGCTACGAATCCATCGATTATTTCCAGCTTCCCGCCACCCGGGAGGAGGAGATTTTCTGTGATTTCGGATCCTACCTGAAATATGTCACCCGCGCCTTTGAGACCAAGGAAGAAGCGATGGCGGACCGGGGGGTTACGTCCATGCGCTGCTGTCACTGCGGATTGCCGGTATGGAAACGGGTGCGGTGGTTCTCCGTGGGAACCAGTGTCTACCTGTCACTGGTGCAGTGCCCCCGGCATGGGTTTATTAAAGGCAAGATCCGCATGAAGAAATCGCTGGACGGAAGAGTATTTGTCGTGAAGACGATCAAGGAAGCGGATGAAGACAGCGTCCGTATGATAAGAGAAAAGAAAGAATCCATGAAAAACCGCAGAAAAGAAAGGCGGCGCAGAAAGAAAATTCGGTGAACTATGCAGTAAAGGGGTGGTTTGACGAAGAATAAAAAGAATACGAGATTCTTATATACATGGATATGTCTGATTTTGATACTGGCGGCGGCTGTGTGCCTGCCGTCGGATGCTCTGGCAAAGAAAAAAAACAAAAAGGCAAAAGCAAAAGCGGCCGTGACGGAGGAGGAGTCTTCCGTCGCTGAGGAGGACGTGATTGCTCTGTCCGAGACAGAGATCACCCTGGGAGTCGGTGAAGTTCACTCCCTGCAGGTGAAGGGACTGGATCCGGAGCAGATCGTACTCTGGGGCAGCAGTAATGAAGAACTGGCCCAGGTCAATAAGAGCGGAAAAGTCAAGGCCCTGAAACCTGGCAAGGTGAAGATCCGGGCGACCTTTGGCAGCGGTACAAAGTTAATCTGTATCGTGCGGATCCCTCAGGTTTCACTGAGCAAGGAAGAGTTTTCCCTGACAAAGGGGAAGAAAAAGACACTGAAAATAAAAGGAAGCAGCGCAGCGGCGAAATGGAAATCCTCCAATCCGAATGTAGCTTCGGTGGATGAAAAGGGCGTCGTTCGGGCTGTGAGTTACGGAAAAACCAAAATAAAAGCGAAGATCGGTTCGGTTACCCTGTCCTGCATACTCCGGGTATGGGATCCGGTGATCGACAAAGAGGAAGTATATCTGTTGCGGGGAGATGCCGTGCGGGTCAGAGCGGACAATTGCAGCGACAATGTGAAATGGTCGGTGGCGAACAAGGAAATTGCGTCCGTATCCTCGGCCGGTGTGGTTACGGCAAAGAAAGAGGGACGAACCAAACTTCGTATGAAAGCCGATGGCGTCGTTGTGACCTGCCCCATTACCGTGGCTACGGCAAAACTCTCGGTTAGTGATACTACGATCATGACCGGTGAGAAAATGAGAATAAAGGTAACCGGTTCCGCGAAGAAGGGAACCTGGTCCTCTTCCGCACCGGACCGGATGAGCGTCAGCTCTAAAGGCGTCTGCAAAGCCCTTCTCTGCGGAGATGTGGATATCACCTATACGGTCGGTGACAGCCGACGCACCTGCCATTTCCTGATCGGCGACAGCAAGGCAGCCGAAGTCTATGGGCAGGATCTGGCCCAGAGGAATTCAGGGATCTCCTCCCTGCGCAACGAAGTACTGGGGAGTGATTCCCCCTATCGTTTCATGCAGGGAAGCTGTACCGATGGAAAATACGGATATTTCATTCTGGGAGATCATCTGTACCGTCCCTATTGTGCACTGATTAAGATAAGGCTGAATGACTGGAAGGTCGTGGACAGAAAAACCGGCCTGAAGCTGTATCATGGAAATGACATGGCCTATGACAGCAAACGAGGCAGGCTGATGGTGGTGCATGGCGACGGGGATCAGACCGGAATCTCCTTCCTGGATCCGAAGACACTGGAGATCGAAGGATCGGTTCATCTGGACAGCCGGGTGTATGGCCTTGCCTATGACCCCATCCGTGACCGTTTTATCACGGCCGTGACCGGAAAAGACAAGGTGGAGGTCAGAGATTCCGACTGGAATACCCTCTATACCTTCAACCACGTGGGAAAGAACGGGTTTACCCGACAGAGCCTGGACTGCGATAAAGGAAATATCTATCTGCTGCAGAGCTATATGAATAAAGGGACAAGCCGGGTGCTGGTCTACAGCCGCCAGGGATATTATCGCTACACGATCTATATCGGCGGGTACCGGGAAGCGGAGAGCCTGTTCCATGTGGGTGACCGCTACATCGTTACCTACAACAGCACGAGCTACAATGGCGGACAGATCTATGAAACCGCCCTGCGGCGCTTCTACCAGATCCGGATGGTGCCGGGCGAAGGAGATGGCGAGAATGTCATCCGGATGATGGCAAACGGCGCCGATGTGCAGCTGCCCCGGATGCGCTTCACCTGCGGAAACCGCAGTTTCCTGGGATGGCGGGCCTACCGCTGCAGCGATGAAAAGAACCTGTACCGGAATCCGGAGACAGGCAAAAAGAAATGGTACCGGTCGGGCAGCCAGCCCTCCGGATGGAAATTATATCTGATTCCCGACGAAAAAGAGATGGGCAGCTTCAGCAACCGGGCCGGGGACTGCATCACACTGACCGCGATCTGGGAGTAAAACCAGAGGAACGGGGAACAACCCGGACAACCGGGAAACAACCCGAATATCGGGAACAATCCGAATATCGGGAACAATCCGAATATCGGGAACAAAAAAGAGGCCGTAAGGCCTCTTTTCATTTGGTAGTTATGGTACGTTTACTTGCGCATCGTGTATTTGTTTCCTTTGCGGCGCCGGGGCGTGTGGCGGCTTTCTCCGCCGAAATAATAGGCATTTCTGCGGCGTCTGCGTCTGCGCTTTCGGAGCAGCCAGATCAGTATGATCAGGGCAACGAGGCAGGCCGCGATAATGACGAGAGGAATCGGATTCGCCAGAAGATTGTTCAGGGCTGTTTTCAGGAAAGACTGGCGGGCACCGGGTGTGTTCTGAGAGGTATCCAGGGCCGCGATTCCGACCGGGCCGGCATTGTCGCCGCCGGTGACATCTTCTTCGGAGGTGTTCAAGGCAGTGGTTTCTCCGGAGGACACCAGGGAGGCAGTGCCGATCGAGGCGCCTTTATAGCTGTACTGGATTCGTCCGATGACAGGATTTCCTTTGGAGTCCGTGCCGCCGGAAACATTCTCCAGCTCGGTGGAAAGGGAAGCGAAATCAACCGAGCTGGGAAGGATCAGCCAGTTATCATCGGGAATGGATACACCTTCGGGGATCTCCACCGGGTTTCCGTTGCTGTCACTGAGCTCCAGGGTCTCAGCGGATGCCAGGTGAATCATGCTGAATTTATTAAAGCCGTAATCGAGCAGCGCGGTGGTATCCGGATAATGCTGCGTGGGGCTCTTCATGATGATGCAGATCAGCTCCATATCGCCGCGTTTCGCATAGGTAGCCAGCGTATTTTTGGCGATGGTGGTGTAACCGGTCTTGCCGGCGATCACACCGTCGTATTGCCACTCGCTGTTCTTCATCATTTTGTGTTTCTGGGCAATGGGCAATTCCTCCGGATTCTTATTGGTGACAGGAATTGTGTAGGTCAGATGAGATTCAATCTCCAGAAACTCCGGATTTTTGACACATTCCGCCAGAATCAGCGCCATATCATGACAGGTGGTGTGATGATTTTCATCGTTAAGGCCTGAGGGATTGGTAAAGTTGGTATTGGTGCAGCCCAGCTCCTTCGCCCTCTCTGTCATCATTACGGCAAAATCTTCGATCGTTCCGCCGACATGCTCTGCCAGAGCCTGTGCGACTTCGTTGGCGGACATCAGGAGGAGTGCATGCAGACAGTCATAGACCGTCAGTTCTTCCCCTTCCGTTCGCGCGATATGGGTGCTGCCGGATTCCAGTTCATGGGTCGCCCGGTAAGAAAAAGTCACGATATCATCCATGGAACAGTTTTCCAGCACCAGCAAGGCAGTCATAAGCTTGGTAATGCTGGCGGGATAGCAGCTTTCATCGGCATTTTTGTCATACAAAATCGCGCCGGTTTTTGCTTCCACCAAAATGGCACATTCGGAAGCCAGTTCAGGCGCCTCCGGCCAGTCCGGACAGGATGTCAGATCGCGTAACTCCGTGCCCGCGGCAAAAGCAGAAGCCACAGGGGCAAACAGGAGCAGCAGCGACATCAGAATGCCCAGCAGCTGGATGTGAGCGTTGCGTTTCATTTGATTGTCTCCTTGTATCATTGTACTGCCAGTGGCAGAAATTAAGCGTGGGAAATAAAGGGCAGGCCGTTGGAAAACGGTAATATAAAAAAGAAGGAATCGAAAAACAGCATCGTAAACTGTTTCACGACGTAATAGAGCGCGGCATCGGACGGCGGCGAAATTGAGGATTGCGATAAACGGTCTTCTGTAGTAATATATCTATATAAAAACAGCAAAAAGTGCTGATAATATTTTTCTGCCTATGCATTGGTTATCATACACTAAAATGAAGCATATGTCAAAAAAAAACGCGAAAAAATCGGCAGAAATTCCCACTTTTTGCTCAAAAAGCTGTTTTTTGGAGCGCTTACACCCCACAATTGCACCTGGGTGACATATTTTGGATAAAAACAGGGTGAGTTTTTCCGCAGGATTCAGGAGGATTATTTCATGAGATTAAAAAATGTGCCGGGCTCCCGGGAAGAAATCGCAGCCAGTTCTTACGCGATTATTGCACCGGAACTGTATCGAGGGCGGTGGCAGACCCTTTATCCCGGGAAACAGCCACTGCACCTGGAGATCGGCATGGGCAAGGGACGATTCCTTCAGGAGATGGCAGCCCTTCACCCGGAGATCAACTATCTGGGGGTTGAGAAGTACTCCAGCGTTCTGGTGAAAGCCGTGCGCAAGCAGGAAGAGATGGGACTCCCGAATCTTCTCTTCGCCCGGATGGATGCGGAGGAGATCTGTAACTGCATGGAAGAAGGTGAAGTCTCCCGGATCTATCTGAACTTCTCCGATCCCTGGCCGAAAGACCGGCACGCCAAGCGCCGTCTCACCTCCGACCGTTTCCTGGAGAGATACGACCGGATTCTCCCCGAGGGAGGCATCCTGGAATTCAAGACGGACAACGAAGATCTCTTCGCGTTCTCCCTGGAATCAATCCGCGAACACGGCTGGGAGATTCTGGCAGAGACCTGGGATCTCCATCACAGCAGCCTGTGCGAGGGGAATGTGATGACAGAGTACGAAGAGAAATTCTCGGCCCAGGGACATCCGATCTGTAAACTGGTGGCAAGACGCCGCACTGTCCGGAGGGTTGTCTGAATAATATAATAAGGAGGAACTGTAGTTTATGGCTGAAGTATTTACCGATGCAAATTTTGAAGAAAAGGTATTGAAATCCGATCTGCCTGTTCTGGTAGATTTTTACGCAGACTGGTGCGGCCCCTGCAAGATGATGGCTCCCGTCGTGGAAGCCATGGCAGAGAAATACGCTGGACGTTTGGTAGTAGGAAAACTGAACGTAGATGAAAACATGGACACCGCCCATACCTACCGTGTCCGCTCGATCCCCTACATGGTCCTGTTCAAAGGCGGCCAGGTGGTAGACCACATGCTCGGCGCCGGAAGCGAAGACGCCCTCGTAGAGAAGATCGAAGCCGTTCTGGCCTAAAATCAATCTCTGACGCAGGATACAAATCCGCGTCAGAGATTAAAGCCTCCGGCGGATCGCAGCCGCGCAATAAGGAAGGTGCTTCGCACCTTGCGCGGCGCGGCAAGAACGCCGAGGCGTTCTTGATTCTCTGACACACCCGCCACCGGGGACAGGTCCCGGTGGTGGTTTTCCCGCCAATCGATATTCGGTGAAGTGTGACAAAAATAGTTGATTTTGACTATAAAAAACAGTTGACAAATCTGCCCCGCAGAGGTATACTATGATTCGTTCGAGTGAACGGGCGCCATTAGCTCAGTTGGTAGAGCACCTGACTCTTAATCAGGGTGTCCAGGGTTCG
>CAMOYN010000098.1 GCA_946630035.1 uncultured Lachnospiraceae bacterium | reverse complement strand
CGAGTGGAAGATCCTCCCCGCAGCCATCCAGAAAATCGCAGACCAGAAAGCAGGGGAATAAAATATAAGAAGTACCATAGGGAAAGGATGGGATCATATATGAAAGTTTTGATTGTGGGCAGTGGTGGCCGTGAGCACGCCATTGCATGGAAAGTGGCGCAAAGCCCCAAGGTAGACAAGATTTACTGCGCTCCGGGCAATGCCGGGATCGGACAGATCGCGGAATGTGTACCCATCGGAGCGATGGAATTTGATAAACTCGTGGACTTCGCAAAAAAGGAAGCCATCGATCTCACCATCATCGGTATGGACGATCCCCTGGTGGGCGGTGTCGTGGATGCTTTTGAGGCGGCCGGCCTCCGGGTCTTTGGTCCCCGGAAAAATGCCGCGATTCTGGAGGGCTCCAAGGCCTTCTCCAAGGATCTGATGAAGAAATATAATATCCCCACGGCGGCCTATGAAACCTTTGATGATGCCGAAGCAGCCATGAAATATCTGGAAACTTCGGAGTATCCGATCGTTCTGAAGGCGGACGGCCTGGCCCTGGGCAAAGGGGTTCTGATCTGCCAGACGAAGGAAGAGGCCATGGACGGCGTGAAAGAGATCATGCTGGATAAAAAATTCGGCTCGGCTGGAAACCGCCTGGTGGTGGAAGAGTTCCTGACCGGCCGTGAGGTATCGGTGCTCTCCTTTGTAGACGGCAAGACCATCCGTACGATGACCTCCGCCCAGGATCACAAGCGGGCCCTGGATGGAGATCAGGGACTGAATACCGGCGGCATGGGAACCTTCTCCCCCAGTCCGTTCTACACCGAAGAGGTGGATGATTTCTGCAGAAAATATGTATACCAGGCTACGGTGGATGCCATGAAGGCCGAAGGCAGAGAGTTCAAGGGTATTATTTTCTTCGGTCTGATTCTCACGGAGAAGGGACCCCGGGTACTGGAGTACAATGCCCGTTTCGGTGATCCGGAGGCACAGGTGGTGCTTCCCCGCATGGAAAATGATATCGTAGAAGTGATCGAAGCCTGTATCGACGGAAGATTGTCCGAGGTGGAGCTTTCCTTCGCGGACAATGCCTGTGTCTGTGTCGTACTGGCTTCCGGCGGCTATCCGGTGTCCTATAAGAAAGGGTACCCGATCTCCGGTCTGGAGAAATTTGAAGGCAAAGAGGGATATTATGTATTCCACGCCGGGACAAAACTTTCCGAGGACGGAAAGATGCTGACCAACGGCGGCCGGGTGCTGGGAGTGACGGCAATCGGAAAAGATCTCAAGTCTGCCCGGGCCAATGCCTATGAGGCTGCCGGGTGGATTTCCTGGGAGGGCATGTACTGCCGCTCCGATATCGGAAAAGCCATCGACGAAGCGTAAACAAGAGATCCCACAGAGATAATAAAAATACGAAAGCAATTCATCGATCAGAGGTCAGTCCATTGACCTCTGATCTTTCAAAGAGAGAATAAGGTGGTTTATATGGGAACGATTTTCAGATTTCACACGGATGTGGATACCGACCAGATCATTGCCTCACAGTATCTGCTGTATCCCACCATTGACGAGATGAAGGAACATACTTTTGAATCGCTGGATCCGGAATTTGCCGGCAAGGTGAAACCCGGAGATTATGTGGTGGCAGCAGAAAATTTCGGCTGCGGATCCTCCAGAGAACAGGCACCCGCCGTACTGAAGGCCCTGGGAGTGAAGGCAGTCCTGGCAAAATCCTTTGCCAGAATTTTCTACCGGAATGCCATCAACATCGGACTGCCGGTGATTGTCTGCCGGGATCTGTATGATCACGTTAAAGACGGGGATGAGATGGAACTGCTGCTGGAAGAAGGCCTGGTGAGAACCGGCGGAAACGAGTACACCTGTACGAAGCTGCCGGCGCAGATGCAGAAGATTCTGGATCAGGGCGGACTGATTGCTTCACTTGACCGGGAGGTGGAATAAGATGGGAATGACAATAGCGGAAAAGATCGTAGCCAGAGCGGCCAAAGTATCGGAAACCAGAGCGGGAGAGATCCACACCGTGGAACTGGACCGTCTGATGAGCAATGACGGAACCACACATCTGACCATCGACATGTACAACAAACTGAAACATCCCCGGATCCAGGATGTGAGCAAACTGGTCTGGATCGTGGACCACAACATTCCTTCCGACAGCCCCAAGACTGCGGCTTCCCAGAAGAAAATGCGCGATTTCGCAAGAGCCAACGGGATCACCTTCTACGAGGGGGAAGGCGTATGTCATCAGGTCATGATGGAAAATCATGTATGTCCCGGAGAACTGATCTTCGGGGCGGACAGCCATACCTGTGCCTACGGGGCGCTGGGCGCCTTCGGAACCGGTGTGGGCTGCACGGATTATCTGTACGCCATGGTCACAGGAACTTCCTGGGTGATGGTACCGGAGACCCTGCGCTTTAATCTCCACGGGCAGCTCCCGGAGGGAGTCTATGCCAGAGACCTGATTCTGACCATTATCGGAAAGATCGGAGCCAACGGCGCCAACTATAAAGCGATGGAATTCGGCGGAGAGGGCCTCGCCACCCTTTCCATGAGTGACCGTATCTCCGTCTGCAACCTCTGTGTGGAAGCCGGAGCCAAGACGGCTCTCATGGAAGTGGATGAGACCGCGATGGAGTTCCTTCGCGCCCATGACAGAGAACCCAAAGCCCTCTTTACCGCAGACGAAGATGCAGAGTACGCAGAGGTCTATGATATCGATCTGACCACCGTCGTTCCCATCGTGGCGAAACCTCATTTCGTGGACAATGTGGTACCGGCCACCGAGTGCGCCGGCACCCGGATCGACGAAGCATTCCTGGGATCCTGCAATAACGGCCGGATCGAGGACTTGCGGGTAGGCGCTTCCATTATAAAGGGAAAGAAAGTACATCCCCTGGTTCGCTTCCTCGTCGTACCCGCCAGCCGCAGCGTGATGCTGCAGGCGATGGAGGAAGGCCTGATCGACATCTTTATGGAAGCCGGAGCCATCGTGATGAATCCCAACTGCTCCGTCTGCTGGGGCAGCTGCCAGGGCGTCATCGGAGAAGGCGAAACCCTGATCAGCACCGGCACCCGGAATTTCAAAGGCCGCGCCGGCCACCGCAATTCCTTTGTCTATCTGGCAGACGCCGCCACGGTCACTGCCTCCGCCATCAAAGGCGAAATCACTACGGCAGACAATCTGTAACCTCAGTGAGTCAGAAGGGACGGTTCTTATTGACTCATTGTGAACAATGAGTCAATAAGAACCGTCCCTTCTGACTCATGAAGATAGGAGAAATATATGAGTGAAAAATTTAAGGCCAGGGTGTGGGTGCTGGGTGATGACATCGACACAGATATCATCATACCCACCGAGTATCTGGCTCTGAAGACGGTAGAAGATATGAAGCCTTATGCCTTTTCTCCGCTGCGTCCGGAGCTGGCAGGGCAGATTTTGCCCGGGGATATCATCGTGGCCGGAAAGAATTTCGGCTGTGGTTCTTCCAGGGAACAGGCGCCGGAAGTGATCAAGGCGCTGGGGATCCGCTGTGTGGTGGCGGGGTCCTTCGCCAGGATCTTCTTCCGCAATGCCATCAACAACGGACTGCTTCTGATTGAGAATGCCGATCTGCATGATGCCGTAAAAGAGGGAGACGAGGTGGAAGTGGAAGTCGGCGTGAAGATCACAGCCGGCGGCCGGGATTTTCCCATTCCTTCCCTGCCGGATAACCTGCTGGAAATCCTGAACGCAGGGGGGCTGGTGAAGGCAATGCGCAGACGGAACGGACTGGAATAGGAGGCAGGTATGGGAGCAACCATCATTGAAAAAATCATACGCAGAAATACCGGCCTTCCGGAAGTAAAAGCCGGTGATATCGTCACGGTGCAGGTGGACCGGGTGATGATCCATGACATTTTCATCCCCTTTGTGGCGGATAAATTCGAAGAAATGGGATTTACCAGACTCTGGGATCCGGATAAAGTAGTCCTGATCTATGACCATCTGGTGCCCGCCAGCCAGGTGGATGACACCCGGCATTTCCGTGTGGGCAATGCCTTTGCCGAGAAATATGGCATGACCCATGTACATCGCTCGGATGGCATCTGCCATCAGCTCATGCCGGAAGCCGGATATGTAAAACCGGGAAATGTGGTATTCGGTACAGACAGCCACACGACTACCTACGGTTGTGTCGGCGCTTTTTCCTCCGGTATCGGTTATACTGAGATGGCCGGAATCCTGGGAACCGGAACTCTGTGGATCCGTATCCCTCCGACGATCCGGGTGAATATTAACGGAACCCTTCCGGAAAATGTCACATCCAAAGACGTGATTCTCCGGCTGATCGGGGATCTGGGAGCCGATGGCGCTACCTATCAGGCCCTGGAATTCGCAGGAGATACGATTGAATCCATGTCCCTGGCCTCCCGCATGACCATGGCCAATATGGCCATCGAGGGCGGAGCGAAATGTGCTCTGTTCACCCCGGACGAGAAAACCGCCGAGTTCTGTGGCATTTCCCTGACAGAGGCAGAGACCTCTCTTGTGGGAGATCCGGATGCCGAATATGTCCGGGTGCTCAATTATCGGGCGGAGGATTTTGTCCCTGTGATGGCATGTCCGTCCCAGGTCGATAACATTCATCCGGTGGCGGAACTGGCCGGCACGAAAATTGATCAGGTGTTTATCGGATCCTGTACCAACGGGCGCCTGGAAGATCTGATGTGTGCCGCCAGGATACTGAAAGGGAAAAAAGTAGCTCCCTTCGTGAAACTGATCGTAACGCCCGCCAGCCGGAAGATTTACCGGGAGGCTCTGGCAAACGGAACGATGAAGACCCTGCAGGAGGCCGGTGCCATTATCACCCATCCCGGATGCGGACTCTGCTGTGGCCGCACCGGCGGCATTCTGACCGACGGCGAGAGAGTGGTGGCCACCAACAACCGCAACTTCCTGGGGCGGATGGGAACTTCCAAGGTGGAGATCTATCTGGCATCTCCGGCGACCGCGGCGGTCTGCGCCATTGCAGGAGAAATTGTCGTTCCGTAAAACCGGCGGACAGGTTTACCACCGGAAGGTTCCTGCCGGGAACAGTGGAAAGGAAATAAAATATCCATGGATCACGATATGACAACGGGACGGGAGTGGAAGAGCATTCTGTTTTTTGCTCTTCCACTGATGGGTTCCGGACTCCTGCAGACCATGTACTCTTTTGCAGACAGTGTCATTGTAGGTAATTTTGTAGGAGAGACGGCTTTCGGGGCCATCGGCCTTCTGGCCTCCCTGATCATGCTGGTCAATATGTTCTGCACTTCTCTGGGAAACGGTGTCAGCATCGTCGTATCACAGTTTTATGGTGCCGGGCGGAAAGAGGATGTGAGAGAGACCGCGGATTCTGCTCTGATGCTGTCCGGCATGGTGGCGGTGGTGGTAACTCTGTGCCTCCTCTTATCCCGCCCGGTTATTTCGGGATTCCTGAGGACACCGGAAGACATGCTGGGGTACAGTCTCCAGTATTTTCGCGTCTATGCCATCGGACTTCTGTTTCAGTTCGTCTATCAGGTAGCGTATGGCATCCTGCGGGCCCACGGGGATTCCAGGGGAGCCATGTTCTTCCTCCTGGTCTCCGCTGTACTGAATGTGGGACTGGATCTGTTGTTCGTGATTGTCTTTCACTGGGAAGTTCTGGGGGCGGTCTCGGCCACGGTGATCTCCCAGGCCGGGGCGGCAGCGGCCTGCCTCGCTTATCTTCATCGCCACTATCCCCATCTGTCTCCCCTGAATCCTGCCAACCGGATCTTCCGGCCGGAAAAAATCCGCCTGATCCGGAAAATCTCGATACCGATTCTCTGCCAGTCCTCCGTGCTCTGCATCGGATTCATTGTGCTCCAGAGACTGGTAAATTCCTTCGGTGCCGCCAGTATCGAGGGCTATGCTGCCATGCAGAAGGTGGAATCCTTCATTCATATCATCCCCGGTACGCTCAACTCTGCCATGGCGAGCTTTACCGGGCAGAATATGGGAGCCGGGAAGCCGGACCGGGTGCGCCGAGGATTCCGTTCGACAGCTCTGATGGCGCTGGGGGTCAGCGCGGTGATCGCCGCCGTTATGATTGCCTTTGACCGGCCCTTCCTGTCGGTGTTCGGCATCAGCGAAGAAGGGCTTAAGAGAGGCTGCGAACATCTGGATCTGCTGGTGATTTTCATGCTGGCAAATTCCGTCTATACCGTGGCCGCCGGTCTGCTCCAGGGCGCCGGAGATGTCAAAATCACGGCACTGGCCAGTTTTGTCAATCTGTTCATCCGGGTGGGGAGCGCCTATCTGATGGCAGGAACCTCCATCAGCTATCGCTGTATCTGGCTGTCTCTGCCTCCGGCCTGGACCACCAATCTCCTGATCAATCTCGCCAGGTACCTGAGCGGCGCCTGGACGAAGAAAACCCTGGTGACAAAAGCATAAGAGTGGCAAAATCATAGGACGGGTATCATCTAAAGGGTGACAAAAACCTTCCGGAATGTTACAATGAAATTCAGAAGGGAGGAGGGATTTCATGGCGACACAAGTAACGAATTATCAGTGCCCCACCTGCACCGGACCGCTGCATTTTGACAGTGAGAGCGGCCGGCTGGTATGTGACTATTGCGGGAGCAGTTTTACCCCCGAAGAGATAGAAAAGTACTACAGCAAAAAAGATGAAAAAGCGGCGGAGGCCTTTCAGAAAGAGGAGGCAAAAGCCGACCAGGAAAAGCCGGAGGAAGAACCGGTTCCCGAGGATCCGGTGGTCCTGGGGGATACGGGAGAACAGGCGGATCCCTGGGATGCTTCGGATATTTCTTCGGACTGGGGGGCGGAATCCGAAGGCATGCGGGCCTACAGCTGTCCTTCCTGCGGAGCCGAGCTGCTGTGTGACGAGACAACCGCCGCGACCAGCTGCCCCTACTGCGGCAATCCCACCATCATTCCCGGACAGTTTGCGGGAACCCTGAAACCGGATTATATCATTCCTTTTAAATACGACCAGAAGCAGGCGGAGAGTACCCTGAAGAATTTTTACCGTGGAAAATTCCTGCTTCCCGGTGCTTTTACTAAAGAGAGTCATATCCGGGAAATCAAAGGGATCTATGTTCCTTTCTGGCTGTTTGACGGAAGCGCCGCGGGGGAAGCCACGTTCCGTGCCACCCGGGTCCGCTCCTATCGCCGGGGAGACTATGAGATCACGGAGACGGATCATTTTCAGGTATACCGGTCCGGCAGTCTGGATTTCGAAAAACTGCCGGCGGACGGTGCCACCAAGATGCCTGACGGGCATATGGATGCCATCGAACCCTTCAACTACCAGGAGATGAAACCCTTCTCCACCGCCTACCTGCCCGGCTATCTGGCGGACAAATACGATGTCACCGCCAAGGAGAATATTCCCCGGATCGAGCGGCGCGTGAAAAAAACGGCGCTGGCTAAGATGGAACAGACCGTGAACGGATTTGCCAGCTGTACCTATGAGCGAGACAACCTCAGGATCCATCAGGGAAAAGTCAGCTATGCCCTGCTTCCCGTGTGGATGCTGACCACCCGATGGGGAGGGAAGAACTATCTCTTTGCCATGAACGGGCAGACCGGAAAGATCGTGGGAGATCTGCCGGTTTCCATGGCGAAACTGGTGGGGCTGTTTTTCGGATTGACTGCGGTACTTACGACAGTCTTATCCTTCTTTATGATGTGAGAGGGGAGGACGGCTATGAAAGATCGGATGAAGAAATATAGTTCGTGGAGTCTCCTTCTCGCAGGTTTTCTGTGCATTCTGGGCCTGTCCCTTGCTGCCCACCCTGTCCCGGTGCGTGCTTCCTCCATGGCGGATCAGTATGTCTGGGATACCGCCGGCATCATGTCCGGCTCGGAAGTGGCGGAACTGGAAGCAAGGGCGAAGGAGATCGCCGATACTTACCAGTGCGCCACCTATATCGTGACGGTGGAGGATTTTCAGGATTACGACCTCTCCGGAGTCTATAATGCGGCTACTTCCATTTATAAGACCATGGGATTCGGCTATGGCAGCGGCAAGGACGGAGAGATGCTGATGCTCTCCATGAGGGACCGGGATTTTGCCATTATCGCCTACGGAGATTATGGAAATGCCTGTTTCACGGACTACGGAAAAGAGAAACTGGATGAGGTATATCTGGACAATTTCCGGAACAACGACTGGTTCGGGGGCTTTTCCGATTACCTGACCCAGAGCGAGAAGTACCTCAGGATGGCCAGTGAGGGGACCTTCTTCGATGTGGATACCGATCCGGAAAAGATCGCAGCGGATCGGATGCTCATATTCGTCGGCGTTCTGGCGATATCCGCTGTCATCTCCCTCATTGTGTGCATCATTCTGTACCGGAAGATGCGGCTGGTGGAAAATGGAAATGCCGACTATTATGCCGTGGAGGGGAGCTTTCGGCTGAACGGAAGAAATGAGCGTTTCCTTCACCGGACAACCACCCGGACGAAGATCGAGAGGAAACAACGAAGCGGCGGAGGAGGCGGTACCAGCGTGGGCTCCGGCGGCTTCTCCGGCCACAGCGGAAAATTCTGACGAAGCAAAAGCCATCCGGTGTACCAGAACACCGGATGGCTTTTTGCTTCCTCTGAAAATGGTTTAACCATAGGATAACCTAACAGGCTGCTTAAGGCTGTTTAATAATGAATGACTTCCTCTGCCTCGCGTATGGCTTTACGCACCGGCTCCGCCTCCTCCGAAATGAAATAGGAATAGGTGGACTCCGGCACCAGACCGCGGATGCTCTCGATCCGGTCTTCCTTTACGGCAAGACGCACCTGAGAGGCACTGATCGCCTTCCCCTCCGATTCTTTCCGGGGGATGATCCGGCATTCCACACCCGCCGCATCCAGTTCTTCCTTCATTACCCGGTTATAGATGGAGGTCACCTGGCTGAAGGGTTCATCTCCCACGTACCGCCGGGAAAGCTGCAGGGCTTCCGCAATTTTCTTGAATACCTGGATATCCAGTCTCGCATGGGACTCGATCACGGTGGTGGCATCCTTCAGAAAATAGGACGGGAAGGTGGCATTCGAGATGAT